>JAKEEW010000009.1 GCA_022616375.1 Sporichthyaceae bacterium | reverse complement strand
TGTTGTCGAACTCTTGGCGGCGCTGCTTCTTCGACTTGCGGCCGCGGGTTGGCCGGCCACCACCGGGGCGGCCGAACGCACCGGCCGTGCCGGCACCACGCCCGCCGCGGCCACCGGGGCCCGGCCGGCCGGCACCGAAGCCACCGCCCACACCGGGACCACCAGGTCCACCGCGACCGGCGAACCCGCCACCGGGTCCGCCAGGCCGGGCGCCGCCACCGCCGGCACCGGGGCGCGAAGGCGCTCCGGCCCTACCACCGGGCGCTCCACCCGGCGCACCGGCGCGACCGCCGGGGGCACCGGCCCGACCCGGGGCTCCGCCACTGGGGCGCTGGCCGGGTCGACCCGGCATCATCCCGGGCGACGGGCGCGGCCCACCGGGCCGTGGGGCGCCGGGAACGCCGGCACCGCGACCGGTGGCCGGACGCTCGCCGGCCGGTCGGGGCGCACCAGGCACACCCGGGGCGCCGGTTGGCCCGGCCGGCCGGGGGCCGGCCGGGCGCGGCACCGATCGAGACATGCCGGTGCTGCTTGACGCGAAGGGGTTGTTGCCCGGCCGCGGGCCGGCCGGCCGCGGGATACCGGGCTGACTGGGCTTGGGAATGCCGGGCCGGCTCGGGGCGGCGGCGCCGCCGTCCTGGCCCGGCCGCTCCAGCCTGGCCGCGATGTCGGCACCGTCCGGGCCGGCGGCTGGCGCCGGGGCCTGGGGCTGGGCCGGCTCGGCGGCCGGAATCGGGGTTACGACCGCGCCATCGCCGTCGAAGCCGGCAGCTGCCGGCTCGGGCGGGGCGGCCTTGACCGTGGTCTTCTTGGCGGTCTTTGCCGGCTTCGGCTCTGCCGCAGGCGCGGCTGCCGGTGCTGAGCCGGCGGGGAATGCTTCTTTCAGCTTCCTGACAACCGGCGCCTCGACCGTAGACGAGGGCGATTTGACGAACTCACCGAGCTCTTGGAGCTTGGCCATGACGACCTTGCTCTCAATGCCTAGCTCTTTGGCGAGCTCATATACCCGGACCTTTGCCACTGCTCTCCCTCTCGGCCCGGGTTCAAGGGGAGCCCGGACCGCTAGTACGTAGTCGCGTTCATCGCTGGGTGCTCATCGAGCGCTCATCGTTGAAGAACCGTCCCGTCGTTCGTACTGGCTAGCCCGCTCCTCGACGTATTGCCGCAGCGCCGTGATGTCGAGCGGCCCCGGCACGCGTAGTGCCCGTAGGAACGCCCGACGACGCTGAGCGAGGTCGAGGCACCTTAGGTCGAGATGGATGTACGCACCTCGGCCGGGCGACCGGCCGCGGTAGTCGGGGACACAGGCGCCCTCGATCACCACGACCCGAAGCAGGTCAGACTTATTCGCGCGACTTCGGCAACCCACGCAGGTGCGCACCGGAGCGGCGCGAGCGGTCATGCGACAGTCTACCCCCAGCCTTGGCCTGGTCGATCAGCGCGCCCGCCGACGATCTGGTTTGGCGGGCTAGGACGATGCCGCGGCGTTGTGATCGGACCGGTCGGGACCGGCGTGATCGGCGTCCGCCGCGGGCGGCAGTTGATCGGGGTCGGCCCGGTGACCACCCGACCCGGAGCCGCCGGACTGCCCGGCCGGCTCGGTGTCCGGTCTGATGTCGATCCGCCACCCGGTCAGCCGGGCCGCGAGCCGGGCGTTCTGGCCTTCCTTGCCGATGGCCAGCGACAGCTGGAAGTCCGGCACGATCACCTTGGCCGCCCGCGCCTCGGAGTCGACGATCTCAACCTGGCTGACCTGGGCCGGGGACAGCGCGTGGGCGACGAACTGAGCCGGATCCTCCGCCCAGTCGACTATGTCGATCTTCTCGCCGTGCAGCTCGGTCATCACGTTGCGGACCCGGGAGCCCATCGGTCCGATACACGCGCCCTTGGCGTTGATCCCGGGCTGGTGCGCCCGCACCGCGATCTTCGTCCGGTGGCCGGCCTCGCGAGCGATCGCGGCGATCTCTACCGAGCCGTCGGCGATCTCCGGAACCTCCAGCGCGAACAGCTTCTTCACCAGGTTCGGATGAGTGCGGGACAGCGTGATCTGCGGCCCGCGCAGGCCCTTGCGCACCGAAACCACGTAGCACTTGATCCGGATGCCGTGCTCGTAGCGCTCCCCCGGCACCTGTTCCTGGGCCGGTAGCACCGCCTCCAGGCGGCCGAGGTCGACCAGGATGCTGCGCGGGTCGCGGCCCTGCTGGATCACGCCGGAGACGATGTCGCCTTCCCGGCCGGCGTACTCGCCGTAGGTCTGCTCGTCCTCGGCGTCACGCAACCGCTGCAGGATGACCTGCTTGGCGGTGGACGCGGCGATCCGGCCGAAGTCGGCCGGCGTGTCGTCGTACTCGCGCCCGGGGGTGCCGTCCTCGGCAACCTCCTGGGCCCACACCGTGACGTGCCCCGACCTGCGGTCGAGCTCGACCCTGGCGCGCGGCTGGGCGCCGTCGGTCTTGTGGTAGGCGATCAGCAACGCCGACTCGATCGCCTCGACCAGCAGGTCGAAGGAGATCTCCTTCTCGCGTTCCAGACTGCGCAGGACGGCAAGGTCGATATCCACGCCTAGCCCTCCTCGTCCTCGTCCGGCCCGGCGAGCGGGCGATTGAACTCCACCTCTACTCGACCGGTGGCAATCTCGGCAAAGCCGAGCCGGCGGGTCGAGCTGCCCTCGTCCAGATCGATCCCGGTCTCGTCGGCGTCCAGCAGCCGGCCGGTGACGGTGCCGCCACCGGTCAGGTCGACCCGGACCAACCGGCCCCGGGCGCGCCGCCAGTGCCTGGGCTGGGCCAGCGGCCGGTCCACACCGGGCGAGCTGACCTCGAGCACATAGGGCGCGGTCCCGATCAGGTCGCTGTCATCGAGGGTGCTCGACACGTCCCGGCTCACCTCGGCCACGGTGTCCAGGTCGATGCCGCCGTCCCGGTCCACAAACACCCGGACCACCTGCCGGCGCCCGATCCGCTCGACCTCGACGCCCTCCAGGTCCAGCCCGGCAGCCGTGACCACCGGAGCCAGCAGCAGCTCAAGGTCGTCGCGAGTGGCGCTGGTACCCATTCGGCGCCTCCCTCGGCGTGCGGGATCCCGTCGTGGCACGGCGGAACCGGCCCCGCGACACGCAGGCGTAGAGCCTATCCGGTTCGACACGGGCCCCCGACCTGCGGTGGACTACCAGCCGCCGAGGCCGTGTCGGGCGACACTCGCACGGAGCACACCAACACCCCGAGGAGGCCGGTCGTATGTCGACATCGCCGTCGACACCGGGCACCTCCCGGCGTGCCGTGCTGGTCGCCGGCGTGACGCTGGGAGCCGCCGGCCTGGCCGGCTGCGCCCGCGCCGGCAGCAGTCGGCCCGCGATATCGCCCGAGCCCTCGCCCGCCCGGCCGGGCCGCCAGGCACGAGCCGAGCCGGATCCGGACCGGATGCTCCGGCAGCGGCTGGCGATCGGCTCCATGGTGCTGATCTCGCACTACCAGGCAGCGATCGACCGGCATCCGAAGCTGGAACGCCGGCTGGCCGCCCTGCGCTCCGACCACCGCGCCCACGTCGATGCCTTGACCGGCAGCGACACGGTTGGTGCCGCCCCGGCACCGGATGCGCCGACACCGGCCGGAATCGCGGTGCCCGCAAGCTCCGCCGCGGCGGTTCGCCGACTGGCTGCGGCCGAGTCGGCGGCCAGCAGCTATCGGCTCGAACTGGTGCAGACCGTATCCGCACCCGGCCTGGCGGCCCTGCTCGCCGCGATCGCCGCCAGCCAGCAGGTGCACAGCAGCGTGCTCCGGGCCGGCGAGCACGATCTGGAGGTCGAGCCGGCCCCTGTCGGGCGGCTACCGGACGGGCCGATCGGCGCGACCACCGTGGACGCACTGCAGGACGCGCTGGCCGCCGAGCACGCCGCGGTGTACGGCTACGGCACGCTCGGTGCCTGGCTGGCCGAGGACGGCCAGATCCGGGCCCATCAGGCACATGACGCGCACCGCCGCCGCCGGGACCGGCTCGAGGAGTTCATCCGCCGGGCCGGCGCGGAGCCGGCGCCCGCGGCGGCGGCCTACCAGCTGCCGTTCGCGGTGTCCGACGGCGCCAGGGCTCGCAAGCTGGCCGCCCGGATCGAAACCGCGGTGGCCGGCAGCTACGGCTGGCTGGTCGCCGCGGCCGAGCAAGGCAGCTCGGTGCGCACCGATGCCGCCGGCTGGTTGACCGAGGCCGCGGTGCGAGCAGCGAGCTGGGGCACCAGCCAGGCCTTGCCCGGCCTTCCGGCCCGCTAGCTGGGCGGGCTGGCCGATGGCTGGGCGGGCTGGCCGATGGCTGGGCGGGCTGGCCGTTGGCTGGGCGGGCTGGCCGCTACGGCGCGATTCCCAGCTGGGTGAGCAGGTCCATCTGGTCGAAATACAGCCGGTAGTGGGTGATGAGTCCGTTCTTGACCGTGGCCACGTCGCAGCTGCGCACCCGCACGCTCTTACCGGTCGGCGGTAGGGTCTGCCCGCCCGGCAGGGTGAGCGGCGCGGTGTTCGTGCCGACGAAGTAGCCCTCGTCGATTGCCACGTCGCCGGACTCGTATGCCGCGATCGGCTCGAAGCTCGCCCCGGGAAACGCGTCGATGAACGGCCGCATCGGGGCGACGATCTGGTCCCGGCCCTTGAGCTCGCCCTCGTCCGGGACTACTGCCTCCACGTCCGGGGCGTAGAGCGCCGCGGCGCCGTCGATGTCGCCGGAGAGAACGCCTCGGTAAGCCGGTCCATGACCTCGCGTGCCTGTCCCATGCCGCCTCCTCGGTGTGCTGAGCTGGGCTGAGGCAAGTGCATACCGTCGCGCTTGGGCTGCCAACCGCCCAGCCGGGTGATCCGCCGGCGGCCGGGATCCCGCTACCCGGATCGTGCCGGCGGCTCGCCGGTCCAGGCGTCCAGGACGTCGATCAGGTCGGCCAGCCGCTGGATGACCGCGTCCGGCTCGCCGTCGGTATGGCCGCGCTGGGTGTCCGGGATCCGGCTGTGCGGCACCAGCACGGCCCGCATCCTGGCCGCCTTGGCGCCGTGGATGTCGTCGAAGGGGCGGTCGCCGACGAAGACCACCGTGGCCGGATCGGAGACCCCGACCGCGTTCATCGCCGCGACGAACGCCTCCCGGTGCGGTTTCACCCACGGGATCTCGCTGGTGTAGACCGCACCGTCGATCAGCTCGAGTAGGCCGTCGCGGGCGAAGATGCGCTCATGCCAGTCCCGCGGGAAGCCGGTGTTGGACAGGATGCCGACCTTGATCTCCCGCCGGCGCAGCTCGGTGAGCAGGTCGAACGCATCCGGATCGGCGAACGTGTAAGGCTCCATCTCGCGATACCAGGCGTCCAGCGCCGCCTCGGTTCGGGCCACCCCGGCCTGCTGCAGCGTGGCGTTGATGGTCCCGCTGCGATGCTCGGTTCTGGCCAGCGCCCACTGCCGTTCCTCGGCTTCGAACAGGGCGATGGCAAGGCGGTCAACCTCGGCCGAGTCGGTGTCGGCCGGCTTGCCGAGCGCGGCGGCGGCCACCTTCCGCAGCAGCCCGAGCCCGTCGATGTCCATCCACGGGGTCAGCGTGCCGCCCCAGTCGAAGATGACCGCCGCGACGGCTGAGGGTGGGCCCACGGCGGCCCACCCTACAACCCCCGTTCCGCCGTGCTCAGGGACGCTCGTCGGTGTTGTCCACGACGCCACTCTCGACGGTGGCATCGGTGGCACCGTCTGCTTCCATCCCAAGCACCGCACACGTGTCGCTGTCCAGGATCAAGGTCGCGCGCTCGTCGATGACGATCCCCAAACCGTGCCGGCCGGTCATGTCCACCGCTTCAGGCTCGAGGCGGAGACCCGGCATCTGACCGAACGCCTCGCAGGCGGCCCCGCGCTGTTGCGGAGTCAGGTCCGGTTGGAACAGCAGGGCACTGAGCACCTCGCGCTCAGGGCCCGGACTCCAGGCTCGATCCAGGTTTCGGGCGAAGTCCCGCATCTCGGGCACGGTGGTGGGTGCCATCTCTGCGATCTCCCAAGGTATCCACCGGGACCCGGGGTCCGTCGGATCGTCCCTGAACCCCAGCGGCCGGGTCCCGTCCTCGGTGACGACGTAATCTCCGGTCTCGCGCACGACGTCTATGACGTCTCCGGTCTCGTACTCGAAACGGATTCGACCCAACTCACCCAGCCCGGCGCGAACCTTGTACCAGTACTCCGCGGACAGCTCGTCCGCATCCTCGTCGACGCCTTGCAGGGATATCCGGTACACCACCTTGAAGTACCAGAACTGACCTTTGGACCCAGGGACGGCCGGAGCGGCCCGGGCGCCGTCCGCGGCCCGGGCTAGCGCGGCCTGCACGGCGGGATCAGGCCCCGGCCGCTCCGACGCCTGCCCGGAGGGCTGGGCACCTGGCGGCGTACTCGCCCCGTCCCCCGGACCCCCGGCCCGCTCGTATGTGGCCACGATCACTCCCACCCCCAGAACCACCGCGACCGTGGCGGCGGCCGCCGTCTGCCATCCGACCCGTACTGGGAGCCGGTAATGGCGCCTGCGTGGTGTGGCCCGGACCAGCAGCCGGGCCCGGGCGTACGCGAGCGCTTGCGGACTCTGTGGCGGGTCGGCGCGCAAGTTGCGCAGCATGGCGAGATCGTTCATCGGTTCATCTCCTCGTCGGTATCCAGTGGATTGGTGTTGCCAAGCGCCGTGCGCACCGTCGCCTGGGCCCGGTGCAACCGGGATCGCACCGTGCCGACCGGGATGTCGAGCGCCGCAGCGATCTCCTCGTAGCGCAGGTCCGCCCAAGCAAAGAGCAGCAGCACGTGCCGATCGCCGTCGGACAGCTTCGCCAGCGCCGCCGCGAGCTGCCGCCCGGCCGCAGCGGCGCTGGCCTCGGCAGCCACCCGATCGGCGTGTGACTCGGCGATCGGATCCACACCCGTGCGAGCCAGGGCTCGGAACGTCCGCACCTCGGACCGTCGATGCCGGCTGATCAGGTTGGTGGCGATCCCGTACAGCCAGGGGCGTGCGCTGGCGCGCTCGGTGTTGTAACGGTCGCGGCGGCGGAAAGCGATCAGGAACACGTCGGCCACGATGTCGTCCGCGGCGGCCGGGCCGAGCCGCCGAGCTGCGTACCGGTGGATCTGGCTGGCGTAGCGGTCGGCGAAGTGATCAGGATGTTGCAGCGATAACTCGATGTCGGCAGCGTCGGACTGCCTGGCCCCCGCTACCGTGTCCATCGGATCGTCCACATGCGCAAGCCCTCTCTGCCTGCGGTGTCATCTGCTGTTGCCCGCACCGCCGATTCGAGTTCACGCAGGGCACGCCCTAGCGCCAGGCCCGCAGGATGTCCTCGATCCGGTCGAACGAGCGCTGGTACCCGGTCCGCCGCGACTCGGTCAGCTCCTGATCCTCCAGCGCCGCGCCGAGGTCGACCAGCCGGAACGGTGCCCGCAACGACATGAACGTGGGCAGGTAGCCGGCTTCGCTGACGGTCCACCGGCCGTCCGCGCGCCGGCTGAACGTGAACCGCGCCATCACGCCTTCGTGGGTGCGCTCGGGCTGGGTGTACTGCTCGGCCAGGTGGTTGCCCAACCCGTAGGCGATCCACTTGCCGCCGATCCGGTCGAAGGGCTGCACGACGTGGGCGTGGTGCCCGTACACCAGGTCGATGTCCGGCGAGTCCAGCAACACCTCGGCCAGATCGCGCTGCCGCGGAGTCGGATCGTTGCGGTATTCGGTGCCCCAGTGCAGCGCGACCAGCACGAGGTCGGCCCCGTCGCGGCGAGCCTGCTTGGCCGCGGCCAAGATGGCCCGCTGCTCGATCAGGTCCACGATCCAGGGCGAGCCGTCCGGCCGGGTGAAGCCGTTGAGTCCGTAGGTGTAGCTGAGCAGCGCGATCCGCACCCCGCGCACGGTGAGCACGGTGGTCCGGTCGGATTCGCCCGCGGTGCGCGCGGAGCCGGCGTGCGCGATGCCCGCCCGGTCCAGCGCGGCCAGCGTCCGGTCGATCCCGGAGCTGCCCTGGTCCAGCGTGTGGTTGCTGGCCGTGGTGCACGCGTCGTAGCCGGCCCAGTCCAGTGCCGGGACGATCTGCGGCGGGACGTTGAACACCGGGTAGTCCGAGTACGGGCCGCCGGCCGCGCCTACCGGCGTTTCCAGGTGGCAGATCGCCAGATCCGCGCCGGACACCGCATCCCGCACCCCGGCCAGCATCGGCCGGAAGTCGTAGCCGCTACGGCCCGCGGCCCGCGCATCCCGCCGCGCCTGGGCCCACAGCGTGTCCCGCAGCAGCACGTCGCCGGACATCAGCACGGTGATGTCCGATGGCTCGGCCGGGGTGGCGGGCAGGCTCGGGGTGGCCGGGCCGGGGGTCGCGGACGGGCTGGAGCTACCGACCCCGGCCGACCCGGCGCGACCGGCCGGGCTGTCGCCGAGCAGTGCGTCGAGCCCAAGCAGCGCTCCGGCGGCCAGCAGCGCCGCTACCCCGATCGCGGTCAGCCGCCGGCTCACATTCGTCCCCCGAGTGCGCCGCGCTCTACCGAGCAGCCAGGTTCTCAACCACCTCGGCGAGTGGCACGTTGTCCCGCTGGCCGCCGGCCCGGTCCCTGACCTCGACCACGCCCTCGGCCAACCCACGCCCGACCACGGCAATCGTCGGCATGCCGAGCAGCTCGGCGTCGGTGAACTTCACTCCGGGTGAGACCGCACGGCGATCGTCGTATATGACCCGGACCCCGCGCCGGAGGAGCTCGTCGGCGATCCGCTCGGCCTGCTCGAACACCGCTTCGTCCTTGCCGGTCGCGACGAGGTGCACGTCGAAGGGCGCGATCGCCTTGGGCCAGCTCAACCCGAGCTCGTCGTGGCTCTGCTCGGCGATAGCCGCGACCGCACGGGAAACCCCGATGCCGTAGCAACCCATCGTGATCCGGATCGGTTTGCCGTCCGAACCCAGCGCGTCCAGCGCGAACGCGTCGGCATACTTGCGGCCGAGCTGGAAGATGTGCCCGATCTCGATGCCGCGGTCGATGATCAGCGGCGAGCCGCACTGGGGGCAGGGGTCGCCGGCGCGCACGTCGGCGGCCTCGATGGTGCCGTCGGGCGTGAAGTCCCGCCCGGCTACCACATTGGCGGCGTGCCGATCCGGCTGGTTCGCCCCGGTCACCCAGGAGGTGCCGGTCACGATCCGGGGGTCGACCAAGTAGCGGATGCCGAGCTGGCGCAGCATCTGCGGGCCGATGTAGCCGCGCACCAGCCCGGGATGGGTGGCGAAGTCGGCGGCCTCGAACATCGCGACCTCGGCGGGGTCGAGCGCCGCCTGCAGCCGCTTCATGTCCACCTCGCGGTCGCCGGGCACGCCGACGACGAGCACCTCGGCCTGCGTCGAGCCCGGCGCGGTCACCTTGACCACGACGTTCTTCAGCGTGTCCGCGGCAGTGATCGGCCGATCCAGCACGCCGAGCGAGTTGACCAGGTCGACCAGCGACTCGATGGTGGGCGTGTTGGGCGTGTCCAGCACCTGCAGCTCGGGGTGGCCGGCGATGTCCTCGGCGGGTGGCGCCGGCACCCGGACCGCTTCGGTGTTCGCGGCATAGTCGCAGCTCGTGCAGGACACGAACGTGTCCTCACCGATCGGGCAGGGCGCGAGGAACTCCTCGGACGCCGATCCGCCCATCGCGCCGGACATCGCCGCCACGATCCGGTAGGACAGGCCGAGCCGGTCGAAGATCTTGATGTACGCCTCGCGGTGGATCTCGTATGAGCGCTTGAGCCCCTCGTCGTCGAGATCGAACGAGTACGCGTCCTTCATGATGAACTCGCGCCCGCGCAGCAGCCCGGCCCGGGGCCGCGCCTCATCCCGATACTTCGTCTGGATTTGATACAGGATGACTGGATAGTCCTTGTATGAGGAGTACTCGCTCTTCACCACCTCGGTGAACAGTTCCTCGTGCGTAGGTCCGAGCAGGTAGTCCTGGCCCTTGCGGTCCTTGAGCCGGAAGATGTTGTCGCCGTACTCGGTCCAGCGCCCGGTCAGCTCGTAGGGCTCGCGCGGCAGCAGCGCGGGGAACAGCAGCTCCTGGCCGCCGATCCGGTTCATCTCTTCCCTGACGATCCGAGCGACGTTCTCCATGACCGCCTTGCCCAGCGGCAGCCAGCTGTAGATACCGGGCGACACCCGGCGGATGTAGCCGGCGCGGACCAGCAGCTTGTGGCTCGGCACCTCGGCGTCCGCCGGATCCTCGCGCAAGGTACGAAGGAACAGCGACGACATCCGGGTGATCACGGCAACGCTCCTGGGTCGGACGGGTGTGTGCGGTGAGGATAGCGCGGGCATCCGCCCGATCACGAAGAGTTATCCCTGCTGGCCGGCCGGTTCCAGACCGTCCCGGCCAGCGCCGAGGCTGTTCACCGCCGCCGAGATGTGCCGGTACGCCACCTCGAGCGCGAGCCGCCTGGCGCCTTCGAGCCGCTCGTCGGCGAGCAGCCGGGTCAGGTCGACCAGGCGGTACGGCTGCGATCTGGACACCGCCGTCGGCAGATACTCCGCCCTGGTCACTCGCCAGCGTCCGCCGGTCGCCGCGGTGAACTCGAACCTGGCCATCACACCCTCATGGGTGGCCTCCTCCACCACAGTTTGCTCGGCCACGTGGTTGCCGAGCCCGTAGGCGACCCATTTGTCGTCGACCCGCTCGAACGGCTGCACCACGTGGGCATGGTGGCCGTACACCAGGTCGATGTGCGGCGAGGCCAGGAGCCGTGCGGCGAGCACGCGCTGGGTGTCGCTCGGCGCTCGTTGATACTCGTTTCCCCAGTGCAGCGCGACCAGCACGACGGCGGCGCCGGCCCGGCGGGCCTGTGCGGCATCGTCGCGGATCTGGTCCGGATCGATGAGATCGACGATCCACGGTCGATCGGCCGGTTTGACGAAGCCGTTGAGGCCGTAGGTGTAGCTGAGCAACGCCACCTTCGCGGGACCGGCGTCGATGAGGGGGACCCGGTGGGCCTCCCGGCTGGTCCGGGCCGAGCCGTCGTGCGCCAGCCCGGCCGCGTCGAGTGCGGCCAGCGTGCGGTGCACCCCGGGCACGCCGCCGTCCAGGGTGTGGTTGGACGCCGTGCTGCAGGCGTCGTAGCCGACCCAGGCCAGATCCTTCGCGATCCGCGGCGGGACGTTGAAGATGGGGTAACTGCTGAACGGACCGCCGGTCCGGGCCAGCGGGGTCTCCAGGTGGCAGATGGCCAGGTCGGCCGCCGAAACCGCGGGCCGCACCCCGGCCAGCAACGGCCGAAAGTCGTAGCCGCTACGACCGGCGGCCTGCGCATCGCGCTGCGCCTGGGTCCACAGCGTGTTGTGCAGCAGCACGTCCCCGGACATGAGCACGGTGAACCGCTGCAACGGCTTGACCGCCTTGGCCATCGATCGGGCCGGGTCGGGGAAGTACGCCGCGGTGCTCTGGATCCGCCCGGCCACCGGCCTCCCCACTGGGGCGATCCGCGGATCGCCGGCTCGGGACGGCACCGGGATCGCGGTGCCGGTGCTGGCAACCAACGCCGCTAACACCGCCGAACCGATCGCAACCGCGACACGTTTCACCCGCGGTATCTTGCCTCAGCCCGGCTGGTCGTCCCTACCCGCCACACCGGCCGGGATCGCAGTGACGCCGGCGGCTCGGCGCAACGGCGAGAGCCAGGCGACGATCAACGCGACGACCAGCGCACCGGCACCGGCAACGGTCCCGGCCCGCGGGTCGAACGCAGTGCTGACCACCCCACCGAGCAGTCCGCCGACGGTCCAGCCGATCCCCCAGGCCAGCATCCGGCCGGTCACGTTGACTCGGCTGAGCAGATGCTCGGGCGTGACTTGCTGCCGGTAGGTGATCCCGTTGATGACCACCAGCATGTAGGCCGCGGCCCAGCAGCCCAGCAGGGTCATGGCCAGCCACCAGTTCGGTGCCAGCGCGTATGCGATCCCGAACGAGGCCGATACCGGCAGGCCGTACAGCACCACCCGGACCGCGCCGAACCGCGCGGCCACCCGGCGGACCAGCATCGCCGCCACCAGCCCGCCCAGTGCGTGCACACTGAACATCAGGCCGAATCGCCAGTCACCGCGGACCACGCCAAGGGCGCGGTCGAGGTAGGGCACGAACTGCCCGACCGCTGCGCCGCCGGCGACGGACTGCAGCATGCCGACGAACGTCATCGGGCGGATGGTCGGATGGTTCCAGAGGTAGCGAAGCCCGTCGGCGATCTCGCTGCGCAGCCGGCGCGCGGTCAGCGCGCCGGGAGCCCGATCCGGGTCCGACAGCGGCCGGGTGATGGCGCGGACGAACAGCGCGGATGCGACCGCGGTGAGCGCGGCCAGCGCCAGCACGCTTGACGGATGCACGACCGAGATCAGCAGGCCGGTCAGGCTCGGTACGCCGATCTCCACGACCGAGCCGGCACCCATCACCGCGCCGTTGGCGGCCGCGATCCGGTCCCGGCCGACCAGCGTCGGCAACGCGCCGAAGTTGGCCGCGTCGAAGAACACGAACAGGGTCGCGCCGAACATGCCGACCGCCATCGCGTGCGGCAGGGTGAGCGCGCCGAACGCGGCCGCAACCGGCACCGACCCGAGCACGGCCGCGTTGAGCAGATCCGCGGTCACCATGATCCGGCGCCGGTCCAGCCGGTCGGCCAGTGCACCGGCGACCAGGCCGAACAAGACGTACGGCACGGCCTGCACCGCCACCAGCAGGCCGGTCGCGAACGAGGACTCGTTGCTGAGCTGGTAGACCAGCTGCGGCAACGCGAAGAACGTCATCGAAGCGCCGACCAGCGACACCGAACGGGCCGACCAGTAGCGCCGGAAGTTCGGGTCCGCGCGCAGTGGAGCCTGCGGCGGGTTTTGTGGGGTAACGGGCGCGGGCGTCTCGAGCTCGGCGCCACCGCTCACAGTCGCCGTCACGCCGGTGTCGGCGATCGCGTCGGAAGCTCCCTCACAGCGGGCCAGGGTATTACACCCGACGCGTGATCCACTCCGAGCTTGAAGCCGGTGCGGCTTCGTGCGGCCCGATGTCTAGAACAGCACCGACGAGAACACGCCGCACTCGGTGAATCCGACCCGCCGGTAGGCGGCGCGGGCGGCGAGGTTGTAGTCGTTGACGTACAGGCTCAGCACCGGTGCGACGTCGGCGAGCACCAGATCGATCACGGTAGCCAGTCCGGCAACCGAGATCCCGCGCCCGCGCATCGGCGGATTGACCCAGACTCCCTGCAGCTGACAGACCCGCGGCGTCACCGCGCCGACCTCGGCCTTGAACACGACCCGGCCGTCGTCGATCCGGGCCAGCGCCCGGCCAGTGGCGATCAGCTCACGGACCCGGGCCCGGTAGAGCGTGCCGCCGTCGCCGATCAGCGGGGAGACGCCGACCTCCTCGGTGAACATCGCGACGCAGGCCGGAAGCAGGATATCCAGCTCTTCCGGCCTGGCATGGCGCACCAGCGGATCGCGCGGCACCGAGGCCGGCGGCGGACGGTTGGTGGCCATGACCGGCTGCCGGGACCTGATCGCGCGCGGCGGACCCCAGTGCGGGGCGAGCAGCGACCACAACGGCCCGACCTGCTCGGCCGGGCCGACGATGGACGAGCACCGCCGGCCTTGCCGGCGGCACCGCTCGACGAATGCCTCGATCGCGGCCGGGGTGGCCTCGACCGGGACCAGGTTGGCGCCGGCGTAGCACAGCGACTCCAACGGCCCCTCGGCCGGATAGCCCCAGACCTCGGCGCCGAGCCGCCACGGGTCGAGCCCGGTGTTGTGCAGCCGCGCGCCGACGAAACAGTTGGCGATCGGGTCCCTGGCGATGACGTCGAAGGCCTCGAGGGTGTCCCGGGAGTCCAGCTGGCGAATGGACGCGGTGCCGAGCACAACTTCACAGTAAGGGCCAAACGCGCCCAATTGGATCCCTCTGCGGCCATTCAGCAATCACCGCGTACGCGAAGATCGCTGTTTTCATGATCCTTTTCGCCAGCGACCTGCAGGTTCACCGGCAAAGGATCATGAAAACAGCGATCTTGGGTAGGGGGTGGCGCGGTGGGGCGCGGCGGGCGGGGCCGCGGGCGCTAGCCGAAGTCGTCCAGCGTCTTGCCGGACAGCCGCACCGCCTCTTCGATCAGCGTCTCGACGATCTGCGACTCGGGCACGGTCTTGATGACCTGGCCCTTCACGAAGATCTGTCCCTTGCCGTTCCCGGACGCGACGCCGAGGTCGGCCTCGCGAGCCTCGCCCGGGCCGTTGACCACACAGCCCATCACCGCGACCCGCATCGGAATGTCCATCCCGTCCAGCGCCGCGTGCACCTGGTCGGCAAGCTTGTACACGTCTACCTGGGCGCGCCCGCAGGACGGGCAGGACACGATCTCCAGACCGCGCTCCTTGAGTCCGAGCGACTCCAGGATCTGCAGCCCGACCTTGACCTCCTCGACCGGCGGCGCGGACAGCGACACCCGGATCGTGTCGCCGATCCCCTCGGCCAGCAGGGCACCGAACGCGACCGCGGACTTGATCGTCCCCTGGAACGTCGGGCCGGCCTCGGTCACACCGAGGTGCAGTGGGTAGTCGCAGGCCTCGGCGAGCTGCCGGTACGCGTTGATCATGACGACTGGGTCGTGGTGCTTCACCGAGATCTTGATGTCCCGGAACCCGTGCTCCTCGAACAGCGAGCACTCCCACAGCGCCGACTCGACCAGCGCCTCCGGAGTGGCCTTGCCGTAGCGCGCGAGTAGCCGGGGATCGAGCGAGCCGGCGTTGACTCCGATCCGGATCGGCACCCCGGCGGCACCGGCAGCGGCCGCGATCTCGGCCACCTTGTCGTCGAACTGCTTGATGTTGCCCGGGTTCACCCGGACCGCGGCGCAACCGGCGTCGATCGCGGCGAACACGTACTTGGGCTGGAAGTGGATGTCCGCGATCACCGGGATCTGCGACTTGCGCGCGATCACCGGCAGTGCGTCCGCGTCGTCCTGGCTGGGCACCGCGACCCGCACGATCTGGCAGCCGGACGCGGTGAGCTCGGCGATCTGCTGCAACGTCGCGTTGATGTCGGCGGTGACCGTGGTGGTCATCGACTGCACCGAGACCGGGGCGTCGCCACCCACCAGCACGCTGCCTACCTTGATCTGTCGCGACTTCCGCCGTTGCGCGAGCGGCTTGGGCGGCGCGGCCGGCATTCCGAGGTTGACGGACATGGGAACGGAAGGCACCTCGTCAGGTCGGGAGCTTGACCGGGTTGATCACGTCGGCAGCCGCCAGCAGCGCGGTCAGCGCCACCAGCACCACGATGAAGACATAGGCGATCGGGATGGCCTTGCTCGGATCGATGTGCCCCGGGTCGGGTCGCCGGATCAGCTTGTAGATGGCCGCCCGGGTGCGCTCGATCAGCAGCAGGAAGATGTGCCCGCCGTCCAGCGGCGGCAGCGGCAACAGATTGAAGATCCCGATGAACACGTTGAGCAGCGCCATCATGAACAGGAACTGGGTGATCCGGGAACCGGCCGGGTCCTCCTCCGCCGCAAACGTGTCACCGGAGATCCGGGCGATCCCGACCACGCCGACCATGCCTTCGGGATCCCGCTCCCCACCGAGGAACGTGGCGTCGATGATGTTGCCGATCCCGGACGGGATCCGGGCCAGCGCGACCCCGGTCAGCCGCACCGCTTCGCCGATCGCACTGGCCGAGTAGTCGACCGAGCCGACGAACCCGAGCTTGTAGGCCTCCGGTTGGGTGGACACTCCGAGGTAGCCCTGCCGGGTCTCGCCGTTGCCGTCCTCGGCGGGCACGGTGCGGACGACCAGATCCGGACTCAGGGTCAACAGCTGGCCGCCCCGGTCCACGACCAGCGTGACGGTGGCGTCCTGGGCCGACCGGATCCGCTCGACCAGCTCGGACCAGCTGGCGACCTGGTGACCGTCGATCGACACCGCCCGATCGCCGACCTGCAGCCCGGCCCGGGCCGCCGGCGAGGCTGGCGCGCCGACCGGGCACTCCTCCGAGGACAGGTTGCTCACGCACTCGGAGACCGTGCCGACGGTCAACGTCTCCCGGTATTGGTTGGTGAACAGGCCGAGGCCGACCAGCATCACGAACGCGATCACGATGTGCATGGCCGAGCCTGAGCCCAGCACGATCAGGCGCTTCCAGGCCTTCTGCCGGTAGAACGCGCGCGGCCGGTCCTGCGCCGGCACCTCTTCGAGATCGGACATCCCGACGATGCGCACGTAGCCACCGGCCGGGATGGCCTTGATGCCGTACTCGGTCTCACCCCGGCGGAACGACCACAACCGCTTACCGAAGCCGACGAAGAACTCGGTCGCCTTCATCCCGAACAGCTTCGCGGTCAGGAAGTGGCCTGCCTCGTGCAGCACGATGGACAGCAGAATGATCACGAAGAAGGCGAGGACGCCCGCGATCCACCAGATCATGCGTTGCCACTCCAAGCTGCCGGGACGGTCCCGGCGATCACTCCGGCAAGCTCGCGGGCCCGGGTGCGCGCCCACTGCTCGGCCGCGAGCACGTCGTCAACTCCGCCCACTTTGACCGGTTCGTGTTCGGAGAGTACCCGGTCAACTGTGTCGATGATGGACAGGAACGGGAGGTGGCCGGCCAGGAACGCGGTCACGCATTCCTCGTTGGCCGCGTTGTAGACCGCCGGCGCCGTGCCACCGGCCAGGCCGGCCGCCCTGGCCAGCCGGATCGCGGGAAACGCCTGCTCGTCCAGCGGCAGGAACTCCCAGCTGGTCGGCGACGACCAGGTGCAGGCAGGCGCCACCCCGGGCACCCGGTCCGGCCAGGACAGCCCGAGCGCGATCGGCAACCGCATGTCCGGCGGGCTGGCCTGGCAGATGGTCGAGCCGTCCACGAACGTGACCATGGAGTGCACGATCGACTGCGGATGGACCACGACCTCGATCGCCTCGTACGGGATGTCGAACAGCAGGTGCGCCTCGATCACCTCGAGCGCCTTGTTGACCAGGGTGGCCGAGTTGACCGTAATGACCGGCCCCATCTCCCAGGTCGGGTGGGCCAGCGCCTGGGCCGGGGTGACGTCGGCCAGCTCGTCCCTGCTCCGGCCGCGGAACGGGCCACCGGACGCGGTGATCACCAGCCGGGCCACCTCGGCATGTGCACCGGACCGCAGGCACTGGGCCAACGCCGAGTGCTCGGAGTCCACCGGGACGATCTGCCCGGGTGCGGCCGCGGCCTTCACCAGCGGGGCGCCGGCGATTAGCGACTCCTTGTTGGCCAGCGCGAGGATCCGGCCGGCCCGCAGCGCCGCCAGCGTGGGCGCCAACCCGATCGAGCCGGTGATCCCGTTGAGCACGACGTCACAGGGCCAGCCGGCCAGCTCGGTGCTGGCGTCCGGGCCAGTAATGATCTTTGGAACCGCGTAGTCGCCGCGGGCGAAGCCGCGCCGCTGGGCCTGGGCGTAGAGCGCCAGCTGCAGATCGGAGACCGCGGTGGCCCGGGCGACCGCGATCACCTCCGGCCGCAGCTCGATCGCCTGCTCGGCCAGCAGCTCGATGCTGCCCCCGCCGGCGCCCAGGCCGACCACCCGGAACCGGTCCGGGTTGCGCCGCACGACGTCGATCGCCTGGGTCCCGATGGATCCGGTCGACCCGAGGATCACGACGTCGCGCATGCTCACGACGGCCATTCTCGCAGCAGCGCGCCGCGGTGCACCGAGAGCCGATCATTACTCGCGATCTGCGCAGACAAACCGCCCATATTGGGTGATCAACTGCGCATTTCGCGAGTAATGATCGGCTCCTTGATGGCTGGACAGCTCAGACGAGTGCCTTCGCCGGTTCCGGCGTGGCGGGATCCAGCGTCGGCGCTGGCGTGGCGGGTCCCAGCGTCGGCCCGGCCCCCGGCCCGGTCTCCTCGCGGATCCCGTGCCGGCGCCAGAACGCGGCCAGCGGCGCGGGTGCCCACCAGTTCGCCCGGCCGAGCAGCCGCATCGTGGCCGGCACCAGCAGCGCGCGGATCACGGTGGCGTCCAGGATGATCGCGACCGCCATCCCGACCCCGATCATCTTGATCATCGCTACCGACGAGGTGGAGAACGCACCGATCACGACCACCAGCAGCAGTGCGGCTCCGGTGATGATCCGGCCGCTGCGCTGCAGACCGGTTGCCACCGCGGTGGTGTTGTCGCCGGTGGCGTCCCACTGCTCCCGGATCCGGGACAGCAGGAACACCTCGTAGTCCATCGACAGGCCGAACAAGATCGCCAGCATCAGCACCAGGTTCCCCGGTGCCAGCGTGCCAGTGGCGGTGAATCCGAGCAGATCGGACAGGTGCCCTTCCTGGAAGATCCAGACCACCACGCCGAACGACGCGGCCAGGGACAGCGTGTTCATGACGACGGCCTTGACCGGCAACACCACCGAACCGAACGCGAGGAACAGCAGCACCAGCGTCGCCGCGACGGCGACCAGCGCGGCCCACGGCAGCATCCGGCCGATCCCGCCGAGCTGGTCGATGATCTGCGCCGTGGAACCGCCGACATACACCTCGGCACCGGCCGGATCGGATAGCGCCCGGATGTCCTTGACCAGGTTTTGGGCCTCCTGCGAGCCCCAGTGGTCGGCGTACCCGACGGCGAGCACGCTGGTGTCACCGCGCTGGCCGATCACCTCGGCCGAGCTGACCCCGGGGACCGCGCGCACCGCATCCAGGTAACCGGGCAGGCCGGCCTGATCGCCGGCGACCACGACGTCGATCGGCGTGGTGGCGTTGACCGGGAAGTCCTGCTCCAGCGTGGTGCTGGCGATCCGGCTGGAAGCGCCCTCCGGCAGCATCCGGGCGTCCACGCCACCCCACCGGGCGGACAGGAACGGTGCACCGAACGCGACCAGCAGCACGCCGATCACCGCGATGTAGGCGACCGGACGGCGCATCACCGAATGGGCAAGCCGGTACCACGCGCCGTGCTCTACCGCGGCGGTCGCGGTCGCACCGTGCGCCGCGCGCCCACGCCGCAGCCGCAGCCGCAGCCGCAGCCAGCCGGGCAGCCGGAACCGCAGCGCGTCGACCCGGTGGCCGAGCACGGCAAGCAGCGCCGGCAGCACGGTGAGCGCGGCCACCATCGCGACCAGCACGGCGGCGATCCCGCCGTAGCCCATCGAGCGCAGGAACATCAGCGGGAACATCAGCAGCGCGGCCAGCGACACCGCGACGGTGATCCCGGAGAACACCACGGTCCGGCCCGCGGTCGCCATCGTGCGGGCCAGCGCGTCGGCCACGGTGGCGTGCCGCGGCAGCTCCTCGCGGAACCGGCTGACCATGAACAACGCGTAGTCGATGGCCAGGCCGAGCCCGAGAATCGTGACGATGTTGATCGAAAACACCGAGATGTCGGTGACCTCGGTGAGCAACCGCAACATGGTGAACGCGCCGAGCACGGCGATCGCGCCGATCGCCAGCGGAAGCGAGGCCGCGGCCAGGCTGCCGAAGATGACCACGAGCAGCACCAGCAGGATCGGCATCGACAGCGTCTCGGCCCGGGCGATGTCCTCCTGGATGGTGGTGTTGATCTCGTCGAAGATGGCGCTCGATCCGGCGACCTGCAGTTCGAGTCCCGATGCGGCCAGCTGGTCGTGCACCGCCTGGTAGCTCTCGGCCCGGGCCGGAGCGTCGGCACCGGCCAGCTCGAGCACCGCGTAGGTGCTGTGCCGGTCGACCGAGACCATCGCCGGCAACTGGGTCTGCCAGTAGGTGGCCACACCGACCACCTGGTCGCGGGGCAGCCCGGCCAGCACCGTCTCGACCGCGGTCCGCAACGCCGGGTCGTCCACGTCGCCGGACGGGCTGCGGTAGATCGCCACGACGTCCGGTCGCGGCCCGTCCACGGTCTGCGCGATCAGCTGCTCGGCTCGGGCCGAGTCGCTGTCCGGATCGTCGAAACCGCCGTCGGCGAGCACGCCGAACACGCCGGTCCCCCAGGTCAGGGCGACCGCCACGAAGACGCCGGCGAGCGCAAGCACCCAGCGCCGCCAGCGGAAGATCTGATAGCCAAGCGCTTCGAACATCGTGACCTCTCCGTCCCCACGTCGTACGATGTGACTAGCATTCGCATTGGTGAATGCTGTTAACTTTGTATGCATAGTTCACCTGAGTCAAGGGGTTTCAGAGAGAATGACTGCGGCAGGTTCGGCAACCCGGCGAGAGCGGATCAGGGACGCCACCGCCCGGGAGATCAAAGACGCGGCGCGGACCATGCTGGTCACCGACGGCATCGAGGCGCTGACCCTGCGTGCGATCGCGCGTGAGATCGACCTGACCGCGCCCGCGCTGTACCGCTACTTCGACAGCCGGGAAGCGCTGATCCTGGCCATGGTCGCGGACTTCTACGACGAGCTGACCGAGCACATCAGGGCGGCCGGGGACGCGGCCCCGACCGACGACATCGCCGCCCAGATGCTGGCCGCCTGCCGCGCGCTGCGGGAGTGGGCGCTCGACCACCGACAGGAGTTCGGCCTGGTGTTCGCGAACCCGGTCGCGAACCTCACCCACGTGCCGGAGGGTCCGGTGCACGAGGCCGGCTGGCGGTTCGGTGCGGTGTTCCTCGAGCTGGTGGTGCGGCTATGGAACCAGCAGGGCTTCCCGGTTCCCGACCTCGCCACGGTCGACCCGTCGCTACGCGTCGAGCTCGGTCGGTGCGCGACCGAGATGGACTCGGTGCTGCCGCCCGAAGCGGTCCTGGTCTACCTGGAGGCGTGGACCAGGCTGTACGGCGCGGTGACCATGGAGGTCTTCGGGCATCTGCACTTCGCGCTCGACGACAGCTCGGCGATGTTCGAGCGGCAGCTGGCCGACCTGGCCGAGCTGTTCGGACTGCGCGCCGCGTATCAGCAGCCGTAACCCGAGGCGGCTACAACTCCAGTCCGGTCAGCACCATGACCCGTTCGTAGGTCAGGTCCTCCATCGCCGAGTGCACGCCCTCCCGGCCGACCCCGGAGCCCTTCGCCCCGCCGTAGGGCATCTGGTCGGCCCGGTAGGACGGCACGTCGCCAACGATCACGCCGCCGACCTCGAGCTCCCGGTGCGCCAGGAACGCGGTGCGCAGGTCGTGGGTGAACACGCCGGCCTGCAGCCCGTACTGGGAGTCGTTGACCGCGGCCAACCCGGCTTCCACCCCGGACACCGGGGTCACGGTCAGCACCGGCCCAAAGACCTCCTCGCGAACCAGCTTCGAGTCCGCCGGCACGTCGGCCACCACGGTCGGCGCGTACGCCGCGCCGGAGCGGGCACCGCCGGTGAGCACCCGGGCCCCCCCGGACACCGCGTCGGACACCCAGCTCTCCACCCGCTTGGCCGCGTCCTCGCTGATCAGTGGGCCAATCTCGGTCGCGTCGTGGGTCGGATCGCCGTCCACCTGCGCGGCCACCTTGGCCACCAACCGGTCCACGAAGCCCGGATACAGGGTCGAGTCGACGTACACCCGCTGCACCGCGATGCAGGACTGCCCGGCCTGGTAGTTCGAGAACGTAGCGATCCGGGTGGCGGCCCAGTCGAGATCGGCCTCGGACGAGTAGTCCGCGCAGACCAGCACCGCGGCGTTGCCGCCGAGCTCGAGTGTCACGTGCTTGTGCGGCACCGATTCCTTGATCGACCAGCCGACCGGCCCGGATCCGGTGAACGACACCACCGGCAGCCGCGGGTCGGCGACCAGTGCGGGCGCGCGGTCGTTGGGCACCGGTAGGACCGAGATCATCCCGGCCAGCAGGTCGGTCTCGGCCAGGATCTCGCCGAGCAGCAACGCCGACATCGGGGTTGCCGGCGCCGGCTTGACCACGATCGGTGCACCCACCGCAAGTGCCGGCGCGACCTTGTGTGCGACCAGGTTCAGCGGGAAGTTGAACGGTGAGATGCCAAGCACCGGACCACGCGGCACCCGACGGATCAGGGCCGTCCGGCCCTTGGCCGTGATGTCGGTGTCCAACCGCTGCACCTGTCCGCTCCACCGCCTGGCTTCCTCGGCGGCCCAGCGGAACGTGGACACCGCGCGCGCCGTTTCCAGCCTGGCCCACCGGATCGGCTTGCC
>JAKEEW010000607.1 GCA_022616375.1 Sporichthyaceae bacterium | reverse complement strand
GCGATGATCCCGGCCCGGCGTTCGCCGGTCACCGTCAGCCAGCGAGCCCGCTGCGCATCGTCGAGCTGCCGCCAGAGCACGGCGGCCCCGGCCGCGGCCAGCGCGAGCGAGATCGCGAACGGGTAGCCGATGCTGCCGACCCCGATCCGTTGCAACACCAGCAGCGCACCCAGGACCAGGGCAGCGAACGCGACCACCTGAGTGATCTGGTGCTCGCTCAAGCTTCTGGAATGCGGCCGCGGCTCGCCTTCGGTCACCTGTTGCGGCAACACGATCCAGAACGCCGCGTAGAGCACGATGCCGATCCCGCCGGCGAACGTCAGCAGCACGAATCCAAGCCTGATCCACACCACCTCGGTGCCGAGGTGCTCGGCCAGGCCGCGGGCCACGCCGCCGAGCAGCCGCCCGTCGGCACTGCGGAACACGCGCCGCGGGGCGCGTAGCGGTTCGGCATCGGAGGGCACGCTCACCTACCGATCGTCACATGTTGTGTGCCGGGAAGCCATCGGGGTATCGGGTACCGCAGCCCTGGAACACTTCCGGCCCGGCTCAGGGTGGATCTCGGGGTGCCACCCGATGTTAAGCCGCCCCCGGACCGCGCAGGATGGCTGCCATGAGTACGAATCCACCGTCCGACCCGGCTGACCTCGATCAGCCCGGGTCCGGCGAGGCCCCGTCTTCGGCGCCACCTCCGCCGCCTCCCCCGTCTTCGGCGCCGCCAGCTCCGCCGCCTCCCCCCTCGCGTGATCTTCGGCAGCTCCGGCGCAGCCGGACCGACCGCAAGCTGGCCGGTGTCGCGGGTGGGCTCGGCCGGATGCTCGATGTCGATCCGCTGATCTTCCGGGTGCTGTTCGTGGTCTTCACCCCGTTCGGTGGCCTCGGTCTGCTGCTCTACGGGATCTTGTGGCTGCTGGTGCCGGACGAGGGCGAGGAGAACTCGGAGGCGCAGAAGCTGGCCCAGGGTCGGACCAGCAACCAATCGATCTGGGCGGTCTGCGCGGCGATCTGCGGCTTCGTCCTGTTCGTCGCGATCGCGGCGAGCCGCTGGGACGTGGCGCTGTGGCTGTTCGTGATCGGGCTGGTGATCTATCTGGTCGCCAAGGATCGCGACGGCGCCCGCAGCTGGCGGGCGACCGGATCAACCACGGCCGCCGGCGGCGCCGCCACCACCCCCGCTCCGGGCGCCGGTTACCCCAGCTACCCGCACCAGTCCGGCTCGCACGCCGCCGCGGCTACGACGGCCACCATCCCCACCGTTCCCGGCGGTCGGCCACCCGACCCACCAACGGCCGGCTGGGGCTACGGTGCGCCGCCGCCACAGCCGCCCAGGAAGCGGGAACCGCGCTCTCCGCTGCCCTGGCTCACGCTCAGCGCCGCGCTGCTCGCGGCCGGCGTCCTGGTCGCCATCGATGTGGCCGACTGGCAGTCGGTGCCGTCCCGGGTGGTGCTGGCCATCGCCCTGGTCATCATCGGCGCCGGGCTCATGGTGGGCACCTGGTTCGGCCGGGCCCGCAGCCTGATCAGCACCGGCTTGATCGTGACCGTGGCACTGTTCATCGCGGCGCTGCGGCTACCCCTGGGCGGCGGCGTGGGCAAGGCGTACTACCAGCCGCGCAACGCGGCCGAGGCCCAGCAGACCCACCGGTTGGGCGTCGGCAAGATGGTGCTCGACCTGCGCGACCTCGATCCGGCCGGACAGACCGTCCAGGTGGACGCCAGCATGGGCGTCGGGCAGACCATCGTCTGCCTGCCCGCCGCGGTGCCGGTCGAGGCGGATGCCCGGGTGACCATCGGTAGCGTCAACATCCAGGCCGACAACGTGCACCGGGACGGCCGGTTCTACTCCTACCGGCCGACCGGCACCCCGATCCGGGACGGCCGGGTCGAGCTCGACCTCAACCAAGGCATCGGAGAGATCGTTTTCACCACTGAAAGGGGGGACGGCTGTGAAGCGTCATTCCGCTGACCTGATCTCGCTGATCGCGGGCGTGATCTTCGTGCTGGTCGGGACCTCCTACCTGCTCACCGACAAGCTCGACTTCAACACCGGTGGCAGTCAGTGGCTGCTGCCACTGGCCCTGATCGGGCTCGGCATCGCCGGTCTGGCCGGGTCGCTGGCCACCGCCCGGCGCGGCCGCAACGGCAACGGCAACGGCGGTATCGACACCGAGTAGGTACCGGACACAAGTAGGGACTGGGTGGCGCACCTGTCAGCGCCGCCCAGTCCCTGCTTACTGCCGTCTAGCCGCCCAGCACGTCGGCGAAGTCGACCGTCTCGCTCTCGGCCGGCGCCTCGATCTCGACCGGCTGGTTGTAGTCCTTGACCGTCATCGTGATGGTCTGGGTGCCCGAGCTGCCCGGCATCGTCATGATCATCTTGCGGGTGAAGAAGTCGCCGTCCAACCAGAGCTCGTAGTCGATCTTCTCCACCCCGAGCGTCTGGTAGCCCTGCTCCATCTGCTCGCGCAGGTCCGCGTCGAGCTCGGCCAGGTCCGCGATCCGGGAAACCTCGATCGAGCCGGAGTAGTGCGTGGTCTGCACGCCGTCGATCTGCTCGGTGCCGACCTCGGTGAAGTCCTCGGACGCCAGCAGCGCCTTGAGCTGGGTCATCGGGTCGTTTTGCTGGGCCTGCTCGAGCAGGTCTTCGAAGCCCATCCCGCCGAGCCCATCCAGCGATGACAGGTCGAGCATGACCCATTCGGCCGGAGCGATCATGCTGGAGAGGGCCGGGATCTTCATGTAGAACACATCGCCGATCAGGCGCATCTGGATCCCGGACATGCTCTGCCCGCCGGCGGTGAAGTCGGTGTACTCCAGGTCCATGGCCAGCGGGTCGGACTGGACCAGGCCGTGCCCCTTCATGGTCAGCGGGGCGTCGCCGGTGGAGGTCATCTCCATGTTGAACGAGTAGGACTCGACCTTGGTGGTGTTCTCCCCGACCTTGGCCAGCACCTGGGCGGCGTCCAGGCCGGCCACCGGAGGAGCGGACGACGAGCCGCCGTCATTTCCGCAGGCGGTCAGCGCCAGGGCGAGGGCCAGACCTAGCCCGGCAAGTGGGTATACGCGTCGAGATAACCGCATCGAGCTGCTCCTCATGCTTTAGGCCGTATTTCGCCCGATTCCCCGTCCGGTTTCGGACTTGTCGCCGATAGTAGGACGACCCGACGTGGCTGACCGGAACTAGGGCCCATTGATGCCCAGCCGTTACTGGCTACCGGGTCCGTGCCGGTGCCGGCTCAGGGCTACTCCCACTCGATCGTGCCTGGTGGCTTGCTTGTGACGTCCAGCACCACCCGGTTCACCGCCCGGACCTCGTTGGTGATCCGGGTGGAGATCCGCTCGAGCACCTCGTAAGGCAGTCGGGACCAGTCCGCGGTCATCGCGTCCTCGCTGGACACCGGCCGAAGCACGACCGGATGCCCGTAGGTCCGCTCGTCGCCCTGGACTCCGACCGAGCGCACGTCGGCCAGTAGCACCACCGGGCACTGCCAGATGGACCGGTCGAGGCCGGCCGCGGACAGCTCGGCTCGCGCGATCGCGTCGGCGGCGCGCAGCGTCTGCAGCCGATCGGCGGTCACCGCGCCGACCACCCGGATGGCCAGGCCAGGGCCAGGGAACGGCTGCCGCCAGACGATCTCGGCGGGCAGCCCGAGCTGCTCCCCCAGCGCGCGGACCTCGTCCTTGAACAACCGGCGCAACGGCTCGACCAGCTCGAACTTGAGGTCCTCAGGGAGCCCGCCCACGTTGTGGTGCGACTTGATGTTGGCCGTCCCGGTGCCACCGCCGGACTCCACCACGTCCGGATACAGCGTGCCCTGGACCAGATACTCCACCGTCTCGCCGTGCGCGCCGGCCTCGGCCACGACGGCACGGGCGGCCTGCTCGAAGACCCGGATGAACTCCCGCCCGATGATCTTCCGCTTCTGCTCGGGGTCGGTGACTCCGGCGAGCGCGGCGAGGAACTGGTCGGCCGCCTCGACCACGTGCAACCGCACTCCGGTCGCCGCGACGAAGTCGGTCTCGACCTGCTCGGCCTCCCCGGCCCGCAACAGTCCGTGGTCGACGAACACGCAGCTGAGCTGGTCCCCCACGGCCCGCTGCACCAGGGCCGCGGCGACCGCGGAGTCGACCCCGCCGGACAGCCCGCAGATCACCCGCTTGCCGCCGACCTGCACGCGGATCGCCCGCACCGACTCGTCCAGGATCTCGGCCATGGTCCAGTTCGGCGGGCAGCCGGCGATCTGGTGCAGGAACCGTTCCAGCACCTGCTGACCGTGCGCGGTGTGCAGCACTTCCGGGTGGTACTGCACGCCGGCCAGCGGCCGGGTGGTGGACTCGAATGCGGCCACCGGCGTGCGTGGCGTGGCCGCGAGCACCGTGAAACCGGGCGGTGCGGCGACCACCGAGTCGCCGTGCGACATCCATACCTGCTGCTCGGACGGCTGACCGGCGAGCAGGATGCCCGGCTCGCCGACCTGCAGGTCGGTCCGGCCGAACTCGGACTGGCCGGTTCTGGCGACCTCGCCGCCCAGCGCCTGGGCCATCGCCTGGAATCCGTAGCAGATCCCGAACACCGGCACCGGTGAGCCGAACAGCGCCGGATCGACCCGCGGAGCGCCTGACTGGTAGACGCTGGCCGGACCGCCGGACAGGATGATCGCCGCGGGTTTGCGGGCCAGCAGCTCGGCGACCGGGGTGGAGTGCGGGACGATCTCGCTGTAGACCCGCGCCTCCCGAACCCGGCGGGCGATCAGCTGGGCGTACTGAGCTCCGAAATCGACGACGAGGACCGGCCGCGGGCTGCTCATGTCCGGCAAGCGTAGCGAGCCCGTAAGCCGGAGCCGATCGGATGGTGACCTGGCGGCGACGGCCTCGTTGAATCAGACGTCCGCACCGGAGTGGTCGAGCGTCCGCGTCGCTTCGGAGGGGGACATCACGAGGGTGACGGTCTGCAGGGGACAGCGAGCCGTCACCGGGAGGACGACCAACCCCGGGTCCACCCCCGGGGTTGGTCGCGTTTTGGCCTGTTATGTCGGCGTCCGGAGCGATCTATAGCCCGGCTGCCGTCGTCACCGTCCTTCCGGTCAGCACCCGAGCCAAGTGCTCGCGGTAGTCGGCCTGCGCGGATAGGTCGCTGCTCGGCGCGGTGCCCTCGGTCGCCGCCGCGGCCGCCGCCACGATCGCCTCCTTGGTCCGCTCGCCACCGGTCAGCGCCTGCTCCACCGCGCTGGCCCGCACCGGAGTCGGGGCCATGTTGGCCAGCCCGATCCTGGCCTCGGCGATCGACCCGTTCGACGAGCGGACCGCAGCCGCCACGCCGACCACCGCCCAGGCCTGAGCTGCCCGCTGGAACTTCTCGTAGTGCACGCCCCAGCCGGTCAGCTTCGGCACCCGGATCTCGGTGAGCACCTCGTCCGGGGCCAGCGCGGTCTGCAGGTAGTCCACGAAGAACTCGCTCGCCGGGATGGTCCGGGTCCTGCCCGGCCCGACCACCGTCAGCTGCGCGTCCAGCGCGACCACCACCGCGAGTAGGTCACCGGCCGGATCGGCGTGGGCGAGCGAGCCGCCCAGCGTGCCCAGGTGCCGCACCGCCGGGTCACCGACGGTTGCCGCGGCGGCGGCCATCAGCGCCGCGTGCTCCCGGATCAGCGGATCGTTGACGAGCGCATCGTGCGTGGTCATCGCACCGATGACCAGCGCGTCGCCGGCATCCCGCACGCCGCGCAGGGCAGCCACCCCGCCGAGGTCGACCAGGGCGGTCGGCGACACGAACCGCAGCCGCAGCAGCGTCAGCAGGCTCTGCCCGCCGGCGATCACCTTGGCTTCGTCGCCGTGCTCGCGTAGTGCGGCGACCGCTTCCTCGACCGAGCCGGCCTTGGTGTAGCCGAATGCGGTGGGAATCATCGGGCACCTCCAGCCTGGATCGCGCGCCAGACCCGTTCGGGCGTGCATGGCATCGCGATGTCGTCGACCCCGAGGTGCCGCACCGCGTCGATGACCGCGTTGACGACCGCGGGCGTAGACGCGATCGTCCCGGTCTCGCCCACCCCCTTCACCCCGAGCGGGTTGCTGGTGGCCGGGGTCTCGGTCCGGTCGACCACGAAGTCCGGCAGGTCGGGAGCGGCCGGCACCAGATAGTCGACCAGGGTGCCGGTAGTGAGGTTGCCGTCCGAGTCGTAGACCGCCTCCTCGTACACCGCCTGGGCAATGCCCTGGGCCACCCCGCCGTGCACCTGGCCCTCGACAATGAGCGGGTTCACCACCGAGCCGATGTCGTCCACGCAGACGTACGACCGGATCTTGACCGCCCCGGTCTCGATGTCCACCTCGGTCGCGCACAGGTGGGTGCCGTGCGGGAACGAGAATGTCTGCGGGTCGATGGTCGAGTCGGCGTGCAGGGTCGGCTCGACCCCGTCCGGCAGGTTGTGCGCGGTGAACGCCTCGAACGCCACCTCGGCAACCGTCTTCTGGCTGCCCGGGGTGCCCCTGACCTGGAACGCGCCGGACTGGAAGTCCAGGTCGCCCGAGTCGATCTCCATCAGATGCGCGGCGATGACTTTGGCCTTCTCGACCACCCGCTCACACGCCTGATGGACCGCCATCCCACCGATCACCAGCGACCTGGAACCGTAGGTGTCCATCCCGTACGGCGCGCGGCCGGTGTCGCCGTGAATCACCTCGATGTCGTCGAACGGCACTCCGAGCGCGTCGGCCGCGATCTGGCTCCACGCGGTCGCATGCCCCTGGCCGTGCGGCGACGTGCCGGTGACTACCTCGACCTTGCCGGTGGGCAGCACCCGGACCGAGGCGTGCTCCCAGCCGCCGGCCACGTACTTCAGCGCGGACAGGATCCGGGACGGGGCAAGCCCGCACATCTCGGTGTAGGTGGAGATGCCGATCCCGAGCTGGACCGGGTCGTTGCGCTTGCGCCGCTCGGCCTGCTCGGCCCGCAGCGCGTCATAGTTGAACAGCTCCATCGCCCGGTCGGTGGCAGCCTCGTAGTTTCCGCTGTCGTAGGTCAGCCCGGCGATCGAGTCGTACGGGAACTCGTGGTGCTCGATCCAGTTCTGCCGGCGTAGCTGCATCGGCTCCATACCGAGCTCGGCGGCCAGATCGTCGACGATCCGCTCGATCGCGTAGGTGGCCTCCGGCCGTCCCGCACCGCGGTAGGCGTCGGTCGGTGTGGTGTTGGTGAACACACCCGTGCAGGTGAACGAGTACGCCTCCATCTTGTAGATGCCGTTGTACATGAACGCCCCGAGCAGCGGAGTGCCCGGCGTAATGATCATCAGGTAGGCGCCCATGTCGGCCAGCAGATCCACGTTGAGGCCGAGGATCTTCCCCTCGCTGGTCGCGGCGATCTCGATGTCCTGCACCTGGGCCCGGCCGTGGTGGGTCGCCTGGAAGTTCTCGCTGCGCGACTCGGTCCACTTCACCGGGCGGCCGACCTCGCGGGAGACCACCGCGGCGATCACTTCTTCCGGGTAGAACTGCAGCTTCGAGCCGAACCCGCCGCCCACGTCCGGCGCGATGATCCGGATCTTGTTCTCCGAGATCCCGGTGACCAGCGAGAGCAGCACCCGCACGATGTGCGGGATCTGGGTGGAGGACCACAGCGTGAGCTCACCGGTGCCCGCGTTCGGTGCGGCCACCACGGCCCGCGGCTCCATCGGGTTCGGGATCAGCCGCTGCTGGATGTAGCGACGGCGCACCACCACGTCGGCCTTTGCCTTGGCCGCCTCGTAGTCACCGGACTCCAGTGGCCACACGTAGCAGCGGTTCGTCCCGGACTCGGAGTGCACCAGCGGCGCCCCGTCGGCCAAGGCGGCCTCGACGTCCACCACCGCGGGCAGCGGGTCGTAGTCGAACTCGACCGCCTCGGCCGCGTCCGCGGCCTGGTAGCGGCTCTCCGCGACCACCACGGCTACCGCATCGCCGACGTAGCGCACCTCGTCCACCGCGAGCGGCGGGTGCGGTGGCATCACGATGTCGTCGGTCACCGGCCATACGCACGGCATGCTGCCGAGCTTGTCGGCCAGGTCGCGACCGCTGAACGCGGCGACCACGCCCGGGCTGCGCAATGCGGGGCCGACGTCCACCCGGGTGATCCGGGCATGGGCCATCGGGCTGCGCACGATGGACAGGTAGAGCATGCCGGGCAACGCGATGTTGTCGGTCCAGGTGGTGTTGCCGGTCAACAGGTGCGCGTCTTCCTTGCGCAGCTTGGCCGCGCCGACCGCGGGTTCCGGCCTGGCTATCGTCTCGGTCATCACGCCACCCCCGATCCGGCCTGCTCGCGCTGGGGCTCACCCTGCGGTGCCCGCTCGCGCATGACCGCACCGGCGGAACGCACCGCCGCGACGATGTTCTGGTAGCCGGTGCACCGGCACAGGTTGCCTTCCAGGCCTTCCCTGATCTCGGTGTCGGACGGGTCTGGGTTGCGGGACAGCAGGTCGACCGAGGCCAGCACCATGCCCGGTGTGCAGTAGCCGCACTGCAACGCGTGGCACTGGTGGAACGCGTGCTGGACCGGGTGCCAGTCACCGTTGCTCGACAGACCCTGGATCGTGGTCACCGAGCGGCCGTCGGCTTGCACCGCGAGCACCGAGCAGCTCTTCACGCTCGAGCCGTCGAGCAGGACCGTGCAGGCCCCGCAGTTGGAGGTATCACAACCGACTGGAGTTCCGGTCCGGCCGAGCCGGTCACGTAGGTAATGCACGAGCAGGAGACGGGGTTCCACCTCGTCGCGGTAGGCGACCCCGTCGACAGTCACGCTGATCTGCGCCATGGACACTCTCCTCGATGTTCCAGGGGTGGCGAGGCGGGCTCCGGCTGGCCGCCGGCGTGGCCTCGTCGAGGGTGCCGTGCTGGTATGGAAACGTACGCCGACATGGGCTAACGCGTAAGGGCGTGGCGCCCAGATCTTGGTGGATGTGGACGGCGATCCAGACCACGGCCCGGCAAGGCGGAGGAGGAGCCGATAGTGGAGCTATCGGCGACGACGACAACGCCGCCGGTAGTTGTCTGGGCGCCGATCCGCGCCGCCGAAGATCTGGGTGCCACGCCCCAGCTCGACCGCGACGAGATCCTGCCTAGGCGGTTGATCCGGCGTCGGAAAGCACTGGATTCGCGGCCGGCACCAGCGGAATCGGTCGGTAGACCGTTCCCAAGGGCGGCCGCGGATCGAGCTCGCCGGCGTTCGGCCAATGCGCCATCGCCCGCTCGGCCTGTGCGGTGATGGTCAGTGCCGGGTTCACCCCGAGGTTGGCCGAGATTGCGGCGCCGTCCACGATGTGCAGTCCGGGATGGCCGAACACCCGGTGGTAGGCGTCGATGACGCCGGATTCGGCCGAGTCGCCGATCACCGCGCCGCCGATGAAATGTGCCGTGGCCGGGACGTTGAACACGTCGCCCCACGATCCGCCCGGCATCCCGCCGATCCGATCGGCCATCCGGCGCACCGCCTCGTGCCCCACCGGGATCCAGCTCGGATTGGGTTCGCCGTGGCCCTGCCGGGTGGTCAGCTTGCGCCGGCCGAACACCGATCGCTTGGAGTAGACGGTCAGCGAGTTGTCCCTGGACTGCATGACCAGTGCGATGACGGTGCGCTCCGACCAGTGCCGCACCGAGAGGCTGCGGGCGAAGGTCAGCGGTTGCCGCCCGACCACGCCCAGGAAACGGACCCAGCGCGGCAGCCGGCCGCCGCCGTCCACCAGCGGGCTCTGCAGCAGGCCCATGGCGTTGCTGCCCCGGCCGTAGCGCACCGGCTCGATGTGGGTGACATCATCCGGGTGGAACGACGAGGTGATCGCCACTCCCCGCGAGTAGTCGACCGTGGCACCGTCCGCACTGGTTCCGCTGGTCGCTTTGGCGCCGAGGATCGCCTCGGAGTTGGTCCGGCTCAGCGCGCCCAGCCGGCCGGACAGGTTCGGCAGCCGGCCACGATCCCGCATCCGGTGCAGCAACCGCTGGGTGCCGAGCGCGCCGGCCGCGAAGACTACCTGGTCGGCGTGGATGCTGCGGCGATCCCGGCGCAGCCAGGCGCCGGTGCGTTCGGTCGCGACCAAGTAGCCGGACCCGGCAGGGTGCGGGCGTACCTCGACCACCGTGGTGTCCGGCCGCACCGTGGCGCCGGCCTGCTCGGCCAGGTACAGGTAGTTCTTGGTCAGCGTGTTCTTGGCGTTGTAACGGCACCCGGTCATGCAGCCGCCGCACTGCAGGCAGCCGGCCCGGCGAGGTCCGGCACCGCCGAAGTACGGATCGTCGACCTCGACCCCGGGTGCGCCGAAGAACACCCCGACCGGCGTCCGGCGGAACGTGTCGCCGACCCCCATGTCGTCGGCAACCTGCTTGATCAGGTGGTCCGCCGCGGTCATGGTCGGGTTCTGTACGACTCCGAGCATCCGCTTCGCGGTGGCGTAGTGCGGCGCCAGCTCGGTCTGCCAGTCGGCGATGTGCCGCCATTGCGCGTCGGCGTAGAACGCCGGCAGTGGCTCGTAGAGCGTGTTCGCGTAGACCAGTGATCCGCCACCCACGCCGGCGCCGGCCAGCACCATGACGTTGCGCAGCAGGTGGATGCGCTGGATGCCGTGGCACCCCAGCCGGGGCGCCCACAGGAACCGGCGCAGCTGCCAGGACGTGCGCGGCAGGTTGGACTCGTCGTAGCGCCGGCCGGCCTCGAGCACGACCACCCGGTAGCCCTTCTCGGTCAGCCGTAACGCGGCCACCGACCCGCCGAAGCCGGAGCCGATGATCACGACGTCGTAGGGAGGATCCATCAGACGCTCCCTCCGAAGTCGGTCACCGGTGCCCAGTTCGCTTCAGCAGCCGCAGCGCGCGGGTGAGCAGCCCGGCCCAGCGGTCGAAGCGCAGCCCGAGCGGCGGCTCCACGCCGACCACGAACCGCTGCACTACGATGGTCTGCGGCTCGGTGTACTTCAGGATCCCGTCCCGGCCGTGCCGGCGGCCTACCCCGGAGTCCTTCATCCCGCCCATCGGTGCGTCGATGGTGCCGTAGGACGCGGCGTAGCCGTCGTTGACGTTCACCGTGCCGGCCTTGAGCCGGGCCGCGAGCCGGCGGCCGCGGCGTGGGTTGCCGGTCCAGATGCTGGCGTTGAGCCCGTACGGGGTGGCGTTAGCCCGCGCGACCACCTCATCGGTGTCGGCATATCGATAAACCGACACCACCGGCCCGAACGTCTCCTCGGTGCACACCACCATGTCCTCGGTCACGTCGGTGAGCACGGTCGGCTCGAAGAAGTACGGCCCCAGGTCGGGGCGCGGGTTTCCACCGGCGAGCACGGTGGCCCCACGGGCGACCGCATCCGCGACATGCGCGTGGACCTTGTCCAGCTGGGCCTGGGACAGCAGCGAACCCATGTCGGCGGCGGCGTAGTCATAGCCGGCACCCAGCCGCATCCTGGCGACCGCGGCGGCGAAGCTCGGCACGAACTGGTCGTAGATATCGGTGTGCACGTACATCCGCTCGGCCGCGACGCACAGTTGTCCGGTGCTGGAGAAGCACGCGTCCACCGCGCCCTGCACGGTCCGGCCCAGGTTCGCGTCCGGGCAGACGATCATCGGGTTCTTCCCGCCCAACTCGAGTGAGTAGGGCACCAGCCGGGCACCGGCCTTGCGGGCGATCTCCCGGCCGGTCCGGGTCGATCCGGTGAACCCGACGAAGTCCGCGTGATCGACCACCGCGGTGCCGACCACCGGTCCGGCTCCGACCACGACCTGCCACAGCTGTGCCGGCAGCCCGGCCCGCTCGGCCAGCTCATGCACCCACAGCAGGGTGAGCGCGGTCTGGGTGTCCGGCTTGGACACCACCGCATTGCCGGCGATCAGCGCCGGGATCGCGTCCTCGACGCCGAGCACGAGCGGGTAGTTCCATGGCGAGATCAGCCCGACCACGCCGCGCGGATACCGCACCTCGACCGCCCGGCTGATCCCGGGCAGCGAGGCGGCGGCCCGGCGCGGGCCGAGGAACCCGTGCGCTCGTCTGGCGTAGTACCGGGCTACCAGCGGCGGCTCGATCACCTCGGCGAACGCGTGCTTGCGGGCCTTGCCGTTCTCCCACTGGATCAGGTCGAGCACCTCGTCCTGGCGGTCCAGGACCAGATCATGGAACCGGAGGAAGATCCTGGCCCGATCCGCGATCGGTCGGCTGGCCCAGGCCCGCTGGGCGTCCCGGGCGCGCTCGAACGCGGCGGCCACGTCGGCCGGGCTGGACAGCGGAAGATCGGCGATCGGCGCGCCGGTGAACGGGGCATGAGTCGTGACGGTCTTCGGCTCCGAGCCGTCGGCGATGCCGGCGGCGATCCGGCCCACCAGCCGCTTGACCAGTTCGGCGGTGATCCTTGGCGGGTACTGCGGGGTGCTCGGCGGGGCCTGAGTGGCGGCGGACGCGCTCATGTGTCGCAGCGTACGGTTCCCGCAGTCCGCTGCCCATACCCGCCGGTAACCCGCCACCCCTTCCCGATCATTACCGGCGTACTGGATGGATAAATCGCCCATACTGGGTGATCGTTTGCTCACTGCGCCGGTAATGATCCAGAGGGTTGGGGAGCTAGCCGAGCTCGCGCAGCGCGTCCTCAATTCCGCGGTGGAACGTCGGGTAGGCATAGATCATGTGCCGCAGCGCCTCGGTGCGCACGGTCGCCCGGACCGCCACCGCGAGCGCACCGAGCACCTCACCACCGACCGGACCGGCCGAGGTGGCGCCGACCAGCACGCCCCGCTCGGCATCCTCGATCAGCTTGATGAAGCCCGCGTTGCCGGCCTTGTGGATCCAGCCGCGCGCGGACGAGGGCACCTGGGCGCTACCGACCCGGATCTCGAGCCCGGCCTCACGAGCCTGCACCTCGGTCATCCCGACCGCGCCGACCTCAGGGTCGGTGAACGTGACCCTGGGCAGCGCGCGGTAGTCGGCCGGCGGGCCGTCCTCGCCCAGGATGCTGCGCACCGCGATCGCCGCCTGGTACATCGCGACGTGCGTGAACGCGCCCTTGCCGGTTACGTCGCCGATCGCCCATACTCCGCTGGCTACCTCGCAGTGCTCGTCGATCGGGATCGCCTTGGCGTCCGGGCCGAGATCCGGCACCTGCAGTGCCTCGATGCCCAACCGATCCAGCGCGGTGCGCCGTCCGGTCGCGACCAGCAACCGCTCGGCGCTGACCGGCTCGCCGCCGTCCAGGACCACGGTGAACCCGCCGGCCGGGTCATACCCGATCTTGGTTGCCTTGGCCCCGACCCGGACCGCGATCCCGTCCTCGGCCAGCGCCGACAGCAGCAGCTCGCCGGCCTCCGGCTCCTCCATGGCCAGCAACCGGTCCAGTGCCTCGATCACCGTGACCTCGACCCCGAACCGGGCGAACACCTGAGCCAGCTCCAGCCCGATCGCGCCGCCACCGAGCACGGCTAGCGAGCGGGGCAGCGTCTCTACCTCGATCGCGTCCCGGTTGGTCCAGTACGGCGTGCCGGCCAGCCCCTCGATCGGCGGGACGGCTGGCTCGGTCCCGGTGCTCAGCACCAGTGCCCGGCCGGCGGTGTACTCCTGCCCGTCGACCTGCACCGAGCTCGGCCCGGTGATCGTGGCCCAACCCCGGACGAACCGGCCGCCCTTGCCCTCCAGCCGCTCCACCGCGACCCGGTCGTCCCAAGTGTCGGTGGCCTCGGCCCGGATCCGCTGAGCCACCGGTGCCCAGTCCGGGGTCACCGACGACGCACCGGCCATCCCGGGGATCCGGCGGCCCTCGGCGAGCAGGTTGGCGGCCCGGATCATCATCTTGCTCGGCACGCAGCCCCAGTACGGGCACTCACCGCCGACCAGCTTGCCCTCGATCCCCACGACCGACAGGCCCGCCTCGGCGAGCTTGCCAGCTACATCCTCGCCGCCCGGGCCAAGCCCGACGACGACTACGTCTACGGTTTCGGTGGTCATCGGTTGGCCCTACCCCTTCCGCTGTGTGCTACACCCTCGGTCACACCTCGATACATTGCTGCACCTCGACGCCGCTACACCTCGACCCAGTCGAGGGTGCGCTCGATCGCCTTGCGCCATCCGGCGTAACCGTCGTTCCTGCGGTGTTCCGGCCAGGACGGTGTCCAGCGCCGGTCCTCCCGCCAGTGCGTGCGCAGCTCGTCGGTGGACGCCCAGAATCCGGCCCCGAGCCCGGCCGCGTATGCGGCACCCAGTGCGGTGGTCTCCGCAACGACCGGGCGGCTGACCGGAACGCCGAGGATGTCCGCCTGAAGCTGCATGCACAGCTCGTTCGCGGTCACCCCGCCGTCGACCTTGAGCACGTCGAGCACCACCCCGGAGTCGGCGGTCATCGCCTCGACCACGTCGCGAGTCTGGTAGCAGATCGCCTCCAGCGTCGCGCGGGCCAGGTGCGCGCCGGTGTTGAACCGGGACAGCCCGACGATCGCGCCCCTGGCATCGGCCCGCCAGTATGGCGCGAACAGCCCGGAGAACGCGGGCACGAAGTAGATCCCGCCGCTGTCCTCGACCGACGCAGCCAGGGCCTCGCTGTCGGTGGCGGCCGCGATGATGCCGAGCTGGTCGCGCAGCCAGTGCACGGCCGCGCCGGTCACCGCGATCGAGCCTTCCAGCGCGTAGACGGCCGGCGCCCCGGCGAACTGGTAGGCGACCGTGGTCAGCAGCCCGTGCGCCGAGCTGACGATCTGCTCGCCGGTGTTGAGCAGCAGGAAGTTGCCGGTCCCGTAGGTGTTCTTGGCCTCCCCCTGGCTGAAGCAGACCTGTCCCACGGTGGCCGCCTGCTGATCGCCGAGCGCGGCGTTGAGCGGCACCTCGGCACCCACCGGGCCGGTGCGGGCGGTCATCCCATACGGCGTCGCGGCTGACGACTCGCGGATCGCCGGCAGCATCTGTGGCGGCACGTCGAACAGCTCGAGCAGCTGCGGGTCCCAGGCCAGGCTGGCCAGGTCCATCAGCATGGTCCGGCTGGCGTTGGTGACATCGGTCACGTGCACGCCGCCGTCCGGTCCGCCGGTGAGGTTCCACAGCAGCCAGCTGTCCACGGTGCCGAACAGCGCGTCGCCGCGGTCGGCCGCGGCCCGTACCCCGTCGACGTGAGCCAGGATCCAGGCCAGCTTGCCGGCCGAGAAGTAGGTGGCAGGTGGCAGCCCGGCCTTGGTCTTGATCAGCTCACCGTGGCCGTCCGCGGCGAGCCTGGCGACCAGCTGGTCGGTGCGAGTGTCCTGCCACACGATCGCGTTGCCGTAGGGCCGGCCGGTGCGCCGGTCCCAGACCACGGTGGTCTCCCGCTGGTTCGTCACCCCGATCGCGACCAGGTCGGAGGCGTGCAGCCCGGCCGCGGCCAGCGCACCGGCGATAACCGCGCCGGTCCGGTCCCACAGCTGCACCGGGTCGTGCTCGACCCACCCGGCCCTGGGCAGGATCTGGGTGTGCTCGAGCTGGTGCCTGGCCACCTCGGCGCCGGAATGGTCGAAGATCATGAACCGGGTGCTCGTGGTGCCCGCGTCGATCGCGCCGACGAAGTCCGCCATCGCGAACCTTTCTTACCGGTGCTGACTAAGGCTTGGGATCCGGCTCGGCCGGCGCCGGTCTAGCTGCCGCCCGAGCCGGCTCGG
>JAKEEW010000090.1 GCA_022616375.1 Sporichthyaceae bacterium | reverse complement strand
GCACCGGTCGCCGGGCACCGGTTGCCGGGCACCGGCGCGGCATTGGCCGCCGGGTCATTGATCTGCCATCCGGGCCCCCGTTACGAGCGGCAGAAGCGCAGGACGCAGGCCGTCAGCGGATCGTAGGACGCGCCCCGCGCCGGGCGGCCTCGCCGGAAAGGTGCAACCTCGGCGCAGAGGTGGCGTTGTTCCGGCGACACACGCCAATCGAAGGAGGAGATAGTGAGGTTCTCCCGCCGCACGAGGTGGCGCCGGACCCTATCGACCGCGGTTTGCCTGCTGGCACTGCCGGTCCTGGTGGCCGGCACCGGCGGGTCGGCCCAGGCCAATCCGACCGAGGGCTACATCACCGGTGCTCCGTTCCGCATCCTGTCCATCGACTGGGCCGGCGAAGGTGAGATCACCCGCTGGTCGCACGCGAACAGCAACGCGGCCGGACTCTGGCAGGCAATCCTGTGGGCCGACGGCGCCATCGAGCTGAACGGCACTCCGTTCGACCTCTCCGACATCGACTGCCAGTTCGGACCCAACACCGAGCAGGCAACGAAGAGCTGGCAGGCCACGCGCGGCATCGGCGTGGACGGCCGGGTCGGTCCGCAGACGTTCGGCATGGCGGACAACCAGCTCAGATGGGGTCCGGACGCGGGCAACGGCCAACGCTACGTGTACTACCTCGGCAGGGAGGGCATCGTTCTGCGCTTCCTCCGCGACAGCGCCAGCTTCGCCTACCTGGGCAGCTGGGACCGCGGATTCTTCTACTACGGCGCCAAGGACGCCGACTGCGGCGGCGACCCGAGTCTGTGACCGGCGACCGACCCGACCCGGCCGGCGCGTCCGCCCGCCGGCCGGGTCGGCGCAGGCCACGCTCGGAGTAAGCGACCATGCCGGCGGTCGGGAGGATGCTCCGGCGCCTACGCCCGCGCGGGTCGGCGCACCAACCGCGCCGCGACCGCGGCGAGCGGGACGAGTGCCAACGCCGCGGCGGCCGCATTGAGGGCGCCAAATCCAAGCGTTCCCACGACCACGCCGGCGAGGGCACCACCACTGGCCGCGGAGATCCCCATCACCAGGTCCGACACGCCCTGGATGGCGGGCCGGTCCGCCAGTCCGACCGACTCGGTAATCAACGTGGAGCCGGCCACCAGACAGCACGACCAGCCCAGCCCGAGCAGGCCGAGCCCGACGCCCAGCTGCGTCGACTCATGCCCGCTCGCGGTCCCGGCCACGGCGGCGGATGCGATCAGGATGAGCTGGCCAACCCCGACCACCTGGACCCGCCCCCACCGGTCGGCCCAGAGCCCGATCAGCGGCGAGAATGCGAACATCGCCGCGATGTGCACGCTGAGCACGATCCCCACCACGGTCAGCGTGGCCCCACCGTGGTGCATCTGGACCGGTGTCAGGGCCATGACCCCGATCATCACGGTATGGGCCACCGCGACGGCGAGCACGCCGAGCCGGGCGCCGGGCGAGCGCATGATCATGGACAAGGAAGCCCGCAGGCCGATGGACCGCTTGGTGCCCGCGTCCGGCGGTTGCGTGCCCAGCTCGACCGCCCGGCGGCGTGCGGTCAGCAACGGATCGGGCCGCAGCCGGATCGCCAATGTGCTAGCCGCGACCAGGAAGCCGACGAGCGCGATCAGATACGGCCCGAACAGCCGCGGAACGCCGATCGAGGAGCCGAGAGCGCCGCCGGACCCGATCAGGTTGGGTCCGGCCACCGCGCCGACCGTGGTGGCCCAGACCACGAAACCGAGCGACCGGGCGCGAGTCTCGGGTTCGGCGAGGTCGGTGGCCGCGTACCGGGCCGCTAGGTTGGCCGCGGTAGCGACGCCGTAGAGCATCATGCCGAGCAGCATTAACCAGTACACCGAGCTGACCCCGGCCAGCAGGCAGACGCCGGCGCCGATCCCGGCGAGCAGATAGGCGATGACCAGCCCGATCCGCCGGCCGCGCCGGTGCATCAGCCGGGACAGCGGTACCGCGGCCAGCGCCGAGCCGAGCACGCCCGCGGTCTGCGCCAGCCCGGCCAGGCTCTCCGAGCCGGCAAGCTCCTCGGCGGCCAGGACCGCGACCGAGAATCCACTGGCCACTCCTACGCCGCCGATGATCTGGCTGGCGATCAGCGTGCGCACGGTTCGGCTCTGAACCTGGGCTACATCGAGGGCCGGATCCACCCGATCCGGTGCGGCCGGAGCACTCACCGGGCGGTCGGCGGCAGTTGGAGTGCGGTGCACACGGCCCGCCATACGTCCTTGGTATCGATGCCGGCAGCGAGCGCCTCGTGCACGGTGCGGCCACCGAGCTCGGCGATGACGAAATCACGCGCGAACGACTCGGCGTAGCTGGCGCCAAGCTGATGGCGCATTCGGTTCCAGAACTCGGTGTGCCGCATCAGCCAAGTATCGGGGTAACCAGGCACACGTCGAAGGACCCCGCCGCCAACTCAGCTGGCAACGGGGCCCTGACGAACTCATGAAGCGGGCGTGCGGTCGGTTAGGCGAGCGCGCCGGTCTCGATCAGACGCTTCAGCGTGACCTCCCAGCCGTCGCCGGGGTAGGTCGTGGTGAACGTCTCGAGCTCGGCCTTGATCTTCGCACCGTGGCCAGCCTCGGCCAGACCGCGGATCTCCTCGACGAACGCCTCGGAGTCGGTGCGCAGGTTGCGGGTCTTGCCCTGCACGATGTTGCGCACGTAGACGTTCTTGCCGTGGTTGAGCGGGATCAGGTACCTGACCTCGCCAAGCGTGGTCGGAACGGCGGTGCTGGCCGTGCCCGCACGCATGGAAGCACGGGCGGTCTTTGACTGCTTTCCTGCCACGGGAACTCCTCACAAAAGCAGGGCGATCATCGGGGATTGTGCCGGCTCAGCGCGGAGCGTGGCTTCGCCAGGGTACATGGTCACAAGGCCCGCTCGCCGCCGGATCATTCCCGGCCGCGTGCAGATGTGACGAACTTGTCAGTGGCATCGGTCAGGATGGGTTCGTGACCACGGTTCTCGATCAGTTCTCCCCCGCGGTGCGGGCCTGGTTCGAGGGCGCCTTCGCCGCGCCGACGGCCGCCCAGCTCGGCGCCTGGGAGGCGATCATGCGTGGGGACAGCACCCTGGTGGTCGCCCCAACCGGCTCCGGCAAGACGCTGGCGGCGTTCCTCTGGGCGCTTGATCGACTTACCACTCCCCCATCCGGACCGGGCGCGCCGCAAGCCGCGTCCGCCTCCACCGTGCGCTCCGCTGGGCGCTCCAAGACCAAGATCTTGTACGTCTCGCCGCTCAAGGCGCTGGCCGTGGACGTGGCCCGCAACCTGCGCGCGCCGCTGACCGGGATCCGGCAGGCCGCGGCCAGGATGGGGCAGCCGGAGCCGGTCGTCGAGGTCGCGATGCGGACCGGCGACACCCCGGCCGACCAGCGCCGCAAGCTGCTCAGCCGGCCGCCGGACATCCTGATCACGACCCCGGAGTCGCTGTTCCTGATCCTGACCTCGCGGGCCAGGGATGCCCTGACCGGCGTCGCGACCGTGATCGTCGACGAGGTCCACGCGGTGGCCGGCACCAAGCGGGGCGCGCACCTGGCGCTCAGCCTGGAGCGGCTGGACGCGCTGCTGGAGGCTCCGGCGCAACGGATCGGACTGTCCGCCACGGTCCGGCCGACCGACGAAGTAGCCCGGTTCCTCGGCGGGCGGCGACCGGTCACGGTGGTCCAGCCGCCGGCCGCCAAGACCATCGAGCTCGACGTGGTGGTTCCGGTTCCGGACCTGGGCGAGCTCGGCGGCGGACCGGCGATCGGCGAGACCGGCGCGGCAGGCACCGTGGACGAGCCGGGAGGGCTAGGCGACGGACCTGAGCTACCGCCCGAACCGACCCCCGGAGCGTCGTCGATCTGGCCGCACGTGGAGGAACGGATCGTCGACCTGATCGCGGCGCACCGCTCGACGATCGTGTTCGCGAACTCCCGCCGGCTGGCCGAGCGGTTGACCGCCAGGCTGAACGAGATCGCCTACGAGCGCGCGGCCGAGGCCGACGACGTCCCGCTCGCCCCGTCCGGCGTCCCGACCGCCGAGATCATGGCGCAGGCGGGCGTCACCCGCGGCGCGCCGTCCGTGCTGGCCAGGGCGCATCACGGCTCGGTGTCCAAGGAGCAGCGCGCGGTCATCGAGGAGGAGCTCAAGGCCGGCCGGCTGCCGGCAGTGGTCGCGACCAGCTCGCTCGAGCTCGGCATCGACATGGGCGCGGTCGACCTGGTAGTCCAGGTCGAGTCGCCGCCATCGGTGGCCAGCGGTCTGCAACGGGTGGGCCGGGCCGGGCACCAGGTCGGCGCCGTGTCGAAGGGCGTGGTGTTCCCGAAGTACCGCGGCGATCTGGTGCAGACCGCGGTCGTGGCCGAGCGGATGGTGGCCGGGCAGATCGAGTCGCTGCGGGTGCCGCACAACCCGCTGGACGTGCTGGCACAACACGTGGTCTCGGCCACCTCGATGGACGACTGGGACGTCGACGAGCTGTTCGAGCTGGCCCAGCGAGCGGCCCCGTTCGCCCAGCTGCCGCGCAGCGCCTACGAGGCCGTGCTGGACATGCTCGCCGGTCGATACCCGTCCGACGAGTTCGCCGAGCTGCGACCGCGGATCGTCTGGGACCGGGTCGCCGGCACGCTGCACGGCCGACCCGGCGCCCAGCGGCTGGCCGTGACCAGCGGCGGCACCATCCCGGACCGCGGCCTGTTCGGAGTGTTCCTGGTGGGCGAGGGCACGTCCCGGGTGGGCGAGCTCGACGAGGAGATGGTGTACGAGTCGCGGGTCGGCGACGTCTTCACGCTGGGTACTACGAGCTGGCGGATCGAGGACATCACGCACGACCGGGTGCTGGTGTCACCGGCGCCCGGGCTGCCCGGCAAGCTGCCGTTCTGGAAGGGTGACGCACCCGGCCGGCCGGCCGAGCTCGGCCGCGCGGTCGGCGCGTTCGTCCGCGAGCTGGCCGGGCTCGACGAGACGGCTGCCCGGGCTCGGGCCAGGCAGTCCGGACTGGACGAGTGGGCGGTCGACAACCTGCTCGGTTACCTGGCCGAGCAACGCGAGGCGACCGGCCACGTGCCCACCGACCGGACCATCCTGGTCGAGCGCTTCAGAGACGAGCTCGGCGACTGGCGGGTCGCGGTGCACTCGCCGTTCGGCGCGCAAGTGCACGCGCCCTGGGCGTTGGCCATCGCGGCCAGGCTGCGCGAGTCCTATGGGGTGGACGTGCAGGTCATGCACGCCGACGACGGGATCGTGCTGCGGCTGCCGGACACCGACGCGGCGCTGCTCGACAGTGGCGCGAGTGCCGGGCCGCCACCGGCTCTCGCGGTGTTCGACCCGGACGAGATCGAAAGCCTGGTCACGGCAGAGGTCGGCGGCTCGGCCCTGTTCGCGGCCAGGTTCCGGGAGTGCGCGGCGCGAGCGTTGCTGCTGCCACGCCGCGATCCCAAGCGCCGCACTCCGCTGTGGCAGCAGCGGCAGCGCTCCGCCCAGCTGCTCGGTGTGGCCAGCCAGTACGGCTCGTTCCCGATCGTCCTGGAGACGATGCGGGAGTGCCTGCAGGACGTGTTCGACGTCCCCGGCCTGGTCGGGCTGATGCGGGATCTGCGCTCCCGGGCGGTTCGAGTGATCGAGGTAGAGACCCCGTCACCGTCGCCGTTCGCCAGATCGCTGCTGTTCGGATACGTGGCCGCGTTCCTGTACGAGGGCGACGCGCCGCTGGTGGAGCGCCGGGCTGCCGCGCTCACCCTGGATGCGACCCTGCTCGCCGAGCTGCTCGGCCAGGCCGAGCTGCGCGAGCTCCTCGATCCGGCCGCGATCGAGCAGGTCGAGTCCGAGCTGCAACGGCTCGTCCCCGATCGAGCGGCCCGAGACATCGAAGGCGCCGCCGACCTGCTGCGGATGTTGGGTCCACTGAACACGACCGAAGCCCAGGCCCGTGGCGCCGACCCCGGCTGGCTGGTCGAGCTCGAGGTGGCCCGGCGGGCGATCCGGGTCCGGTTGGCCGGGGCCGAACACTGGGTCGCGATCGAAGACGCCGGCCGGCTGCGGGATGCGCTCGGCGTGCCCTTGCCGGTCGGGGTGCCCGAGGCCTTCCTGGAGCCGGTGCGCGATCCGCTCGGTGATCTGATCGCGCGGTTTGCCCGCACCCACGGCCCGTTCCACGCCGGCGATGTCGCGGTCCGGTTCGGGCTTGGGGTAGCGGTCGTCACCGAGACACTGCGCCGGCTGGCGACCGACGGCCGGGTGATCGAGGGTGCGTTCCGACCGGGCGGCTCCGGCACCGAATGGTCTGACGCCGCCGTGCTGCGCCGGATCCGCCGGCTGTCGATCGCGGCGCTGCGCAAGGAGGCGGAGCCGGTGCCGCCGGTCAGCCTCGCCCGGTTCCTGCCGGCGTGGCAGCACGTCGGGGTCGGCGCTCGCGGCGCCGCGTTGCGCGGTCTCGACGGCGTCGTCAGGGCGATCGAGCAGCTGCAGGGCGCACCGGTGCCGGCCTCAGCGCTGGAGAGGCTGATCCTGCCTGCCCGGGTGACCGACTACTCCCCCGGCATGCTCGACGAGCTGACCGCGGCCGGCGAGGTGTTCTGGTCCGGGCAAGGCGTGCTGCCAGGCAAGGACGGGTGGATCGCGCTGTATCTGGCCGAGACCGCACCGCTGCTACTGGCACCGCCCGATCCACTCGCCGAGCTCACCCCGCTGCACGAACAGATCCGATCCGCACTGGCCGACGGGCACGCGCTGTTCTTCCGTGCGCTTGCCGACCGGATCGGCTCGCTCGACGACCAGGCGCTGGCCACGGCGATGTGGGATCTGGTCTGGGCCGGGCAGGTGAGCAACGACTCGATGGCGCCGGTCCGGGCGCTGCTCGGAGCCGGCAAGGGCGCCCACCGGTCCCGACCGAGCACACCGCGGGCCAGATACAGCCGGGCCGGCCGGTATCCGTCCCTGGGCCCGTCGGCGCTGGGCCAGCCGACGTTGGGCCAGCCGGCGTTGGGGCGCCCGGCGCTGCCGAGCCGGGGCGGCCCGCCGACCATGGCCGGGCGGTGGTGGTTGCTGCCGGCTCCGGAGACCGATCCCACCCGCCGCGCCCAGGCGTTGACCGAGACCCTGCTCGACCGGCACGGCGTGCTCACCCGCGGTGCGGTGATCGGCGAGCGTCCGGTTGGCGGGTTCGCACCGGTCTACAAGGTGCTGCGGGCCTACGAGGATGCCGGCCGAGCCCGGCGCGGTTACTTCGTCGAGGGTCTGGGTGGCGCGCAGTTCGCGTTGCCGGGCGCGGTCGACCGGCTCCGCGCCCTGGCCGAGCCGCGTGACAACGGATCCCGCGCGCTGGTCCTGGCGGCGACGGATCCGGCCAACCCGTACGGTGCCGCGCTGCCCTGGCCGGATCGGCCGGGCGAGGTGGCCAGCGGACACAAGCCGGGCCGCAAGGCCGGCGCCATCGTCGTGCTGGTCGATGGTGAGCTGGTGCTGTACGTCGAGCGGGGCGGACGCACGCTACTGACCTGGTCCGAGGAGCTGCCGGCGCTGCAACCAGCGGTCGATGCGCTCGCGCTGGCAGTGCGGGACGGCGCGCTGGGCAAGCTCACCGTGGAGCGGGCCGACGGCGCCCAGGTGCTGACCTCACCGCTGGGGCGGGTGCTGGAGACGGCCGGGTTCCACGCCACCCCCCGTGGGCTGCGACTGCGCGGATAGCCTGAGCGCCGAGCACGTCACCGAGGTGCGGGCCGCGGTGGTCTACGAGAAACCGCACTCACTGGTGAAATGCGACTACGTGTGGAAGCGCACCGAGCAATGGATCGACTTCCCGTGGTCGGCCCGGCCACCGGTGGTCAGCCGGCGGGCCAACCAGGTGCTGGACGCGTAACGCCTGCAGGCGGGCGGGCCGGCGGCCGGTGGCGACTAGCCGGCCTCGCTGCGCCGGCGGACCGGGACCGGGCCGCGCACCGGCAACACCAGCGGGCGGCCGTGGTCCATGACCACGCGCATCCGGGCGCCGTAGTACCGCTCGATGTTCTCCTCAGTGAGCACCTCGGTCGCCGAGCCCTGTGCCGCAACCACTCCCGCGTTGAGCAGGACGAGCCGGTCCGCGTACTGCCCGGCCAGGGTCAGGTCGTGCAGCGTGGTCAGCACGGTCAGCCCGACCTCGTGTCGCAGCGAGTCGATGAGCTCGAGCACGTCCTGCTGCGCACCGACGTCCAGTGCGGTCGTCGGCTCGTCGAGCAGCACGATCGGGGCCGCTTGCGCCAGCGCCCGGGCGACCAGCACGCGTTGCCGCTCACCGCCGGACAGCGTGCTCAGCGGCCGGTCGGCGAACCGCAGCACGTCCAGCCGCTCGAGTGCGGCCTGGACCGCGGCCCGGTCGGCGGTGCCGTCCATGCCGAGCGGGCGCAGGTGTGGGGTGCGCCCGAGCAGCACGTAGTCGGCCGCGGTCACGCCGGGTGGGATCACCGGGGCCTGCGGCACGTACGCAATCTGGCGGGCCCGGTCCCGGCGGGTCAGCTCGGCCGCCGGCCGGCCGACCAACGTGACCGAGCCGGACGCCGGAGTCAACAGTCCGGTCAGCGCCCGGCACAGGGTTGACTTGCCGGCACCGTTCGGTCCGATCACGGCCAGCCACTCGCCGCTAGCCGCGTGGATCGATACGCCGGCCAGCAGCCGGGCCGAGCCGACCGTCACGACCAGGTCGGTCGCCGCGAGTGCCGGCTGCCCGCCGCCGGACAGGTCGGCGGGCCGGTCGGTGGGCCGCTCGGCCGGCGGTGGTGGTGGGACTTGCGTGCTGCCGGTCATGTCAGGTGCCGCCTCGACAGATGCAGGACCAGCGCGAAGAACGGCGCGCCGAAGAACGCGGTGATCACACCGATCGGCAGCTCGGCCGGAGCCAGCAGCATCCGCGCGATCAGATCCGCCACGACCAGGAAACCGGCGCCGAACAACAGGGACAGCGGGAGCACGACCCGGTGTCCGGTGCCGGCGAGCAGCCGGACGGTGTGCGGCACGATCACCCCGACGAAGCCGATCAGCCCGGACACCGACACCGCCGCCGCGGTCCCGAGCGACGCCGCGACCACGATGATCAGGCGGGTCCGGCGCGGGTTGAGACCGAGCGCCGCGGCCTCGTCGTCGCCGAGCACCAGCACGTCGAGCACCCAGCGGTTGGCCAGCAACACGGTGACCGCGAGCAGGGTGTACGGCAGCAACACCAGCACCTCGCCCCAGCCGGCGGTGGTGAGCCGGCCGAGGATCCACGAGTAGACCTCCCGGATCGTCTCCTGGTAGCGCTGCTGGACAAAGGTCTGCAGCGCCGTCATGAAGCTGGCGACCGCGACTCCGGACAGGATCAGCGTGGTCGCCGATCCGCCCCGGCCGGCCGCGGCTCCGACGACGTAGGTCAACCCGACGGCGACGATCGCACCGACGAACGCGTAGATCGGGATGTGGATCGGCCTGGCGCCGCCGATCGCGATCGCCACGGTCGCCCCGAGCCCGGCGCCGGCGGCGACCCCGAGCAGGTACGGATCGGCCAGCGGGTTACCGAATGCGCCCTGGTAGGCCGCGCCGCTGATGGCCAGGGTCGCGCCCACCAACATGGCGAGCACGACCCTGGGCAGCCGCAGTTCGTAGATGATCGTGCGGTCGCTGTCGGACAGCCCGGAATCGAGCCCGACCAGATCCCGCACCACAGCGAACGGGTCGAGCGGGACCGGACCAATCACCACTCCGGCGACCACCGCGGCCACCATCACCAGCAGTCCGACCAGCACCCAGCCCACCCGCAACCGGGTCAACCCGGGTAGGGCGAGCGCGCCGGGACTGACCGGACCTGCTTGCACGGTCATGGTGGTCGGGTGCTCCTCGGCCTAGCCGGTGGTCGCGGCGGCCGGCACGTTGGCGACCGCGTCCGCCACCACCCGCAGGAAATCGACCACCCGCGGTCCCCACCGGGACGCGATGTCGTCGTCCAGGCTGACCACCCGGTCGCCGGTGACCGCGGACAGCTGGCCGAACCCGCGCCGCTGGGCAAGGGTCTCGGCGGACTGGCCGCAACACTTCGTGTCGGCGAGGAAGATCAGATCGGGATCGGCATCGACCAGGAACTCGCTGGACAGCTGCGGATACGGTCCGCCGGCCGCACCGGCCGGGTCGGCAACGTTCTCCAATCCGGCCAGCGCATAGATCTGGCCGATGAAGGTCTGCGAGGTGACCGTGAACAGCGTGTCGTCCAGCTCGTGGTAGTAGGTCAGGGGGTCCTCGCGTTGCGGGATGCCGGCCACGATCTGCTGGATATCCGAGCGCATCCGGTCCACCACCGCGGCGGCCTCGGCGTCGTGCCCGGTGGCCTTGCCCAGGATGCCGAGCTGGGCGTAGGTGTCGTCTAACGTGGCCGCGGCAGGCAGTTGCAGGACCGGGATGTTCAGCGCATCCAGTCCGGCGACCACATCCTGGATGTCGTCGGTGAGGACGACCAGATCGGGGTTCTCCGCGGCAATTGCCTCGACGTTCGGCTCGAAGCCGGACAGCTCGGTCCGCGGCGCCCCGGCCGGGAAGTTGGACAGGCTGTCCACCGCGGTGACCTGGCTACCCGCCCCGATCGCATAGAGCATCTCGGTCGGAGTGGGGGCCAGCGACACGATCGCCTCCGGCCGCTGGGACAAGGTGACCTGCTTGCCGGCACCGTCGGTCACCACGACCGGAAACGCGGCGGTGCTGGGGCTGGGCGAACCGGCGGCCGGTTCGGTGTCGTCGCCGGCGCAACCGGACAGCACCAGCGCGACGGCCATGATCAATCCGGAGAAGACTCCGGGCAGGGTGGTTCCGGGAGGGGTGGTCCCGGAACGGGTACGGAACGTGCGCAACTCGCTACCTCCATCACATCGAGCGGAGGCAGATGCAACGCTCGACGACGGAGGCCTAGGCGCTCGTCGTACGAGCCCCACTCTTGCCTCGAGAGCTGGCTCGTCACCGGAGCGGGCAGGCGACCTGGCTTCGGACCCGGTCCGTGCCGCGGTAGAGATCACCTTGGCCGGACGGGACCGTCACAGTTGCGGGACAGCGCCGGAATCTCACCGACTTCGCTGCTCGCCCGGACGACAATTCAGATTAGCAGTCACAACCCACGATCACCGCCGCAAAGCGGACACGCTCGCGCACGTGGACAATGCGCGCGGCGGGAGCGACGAGCGCTACGCAGCGACGAAGACGTCCGGCACCCGGACCGACGCGACCGCGTCGGAACCGGACGGCACGGTCTCCGGGTGCCCGGCGGGCGGCTCGGCCAGAACCCGCTCGAGCATCGGCGCGAGCTCCTCGGCGGTGCTGATCTCGGCCAGCGCAAGCTGGTCGCTGACCTCGCGGAAGACCTCGGACATGCGCACCCCGAGCGCCTCGCAGATGCTTGCGAGCAGCTCGGACGAGGCCTCCTTCTGGCCGCGCTCCACCTCGGAGAGGTAACCGAGCGAGACGCGGGCCGCAGCGGACACCTCGCGTAGGGTGCGTGCCTGCCGCTGCCGTTGGCGGCGCAGGACGTCGCCGAGCAGCCTACGGAGCAAGATCACTAACGGGCACCCCCTTCTGGCGGATCTCCGGTGCGGCCGGTGCTGTTGTCTCCACCGTACCCGCTCGTGGCGACAAGATGCCGGCGACGGGACCGAACCACCTCGTTCAGCCCGGACCAATCCTCGGCTCCATCGTCACTACCCCGGTTGAGCTGGTCCGAACAGGCTACGGCCGAGCAGAGCGAGCGCGTGGGCGACTGCGGATCGCCGGATCTCGGCGCGATCTCCGGCCAGCAACGGGGCGACCACCTCCGACCCGCCAGGCCCGACGATCGCCAGAAAGACCGTGCCGACCGGCTGGCCGTCCTGCGGGTCGGGCCCGGCGACCCCGGTGCTGGCCAGCCCGTAGCTGGCCGCGAACCGCTGCCGGACGCCGGCCGCCATCGCGACCGCGACGTCCGGGTGGACCGCGCCGACCTGGGTCAGCAGCCGGTCGTCCACGCCCAGCATGGTGTGCTTGCTGTCGGTCGCGTAGGCCACGACCGCGCCTCGGAACACCGCGGAGGCGCCGGGTACGTCGGTGATCGCGGCCGCGATCAGGCCCCCGGTGAGCGACTCGGCCACCGCAAGGGTCTGCCGGCGCTCGGTGAGCGCGGCGACGATCTCAGCGGCCGGCTGGCCGGCGCTACCGCTCATACCCGGCCGGTGCGGTGGCCGGCACGGCGCAGCTTGATCGCCCTGGCCACGTAGTCGAGACCGGTGAGCACAGTAACCACCACCGCCGCCACCATCACCGCGACCGCCGCGGTGTGCGCGATGCCGGACAGCGGAAGGATGTACAGCCCGATCGCCAGCGCCTGCAGCGCGGTCTTGACCTTGCCACCCCGGCTGGCCGGGATGACCCCGTGCCGGATCACCCAGAACCGCAGCAAGGTGACGCCGATCTCCCTGACCAGCACCACGACGGTCACCCACCAGGGCAGCTCGTCCAGCACGGACAGGCCGATCAGAGCGGTGCCGATCAGGGCCTTGTCCGCGATCGGATCAGCGATCTTCCCGAAGTCGGTGACCAGACCGCGCCGGCGGGCCAGCTCGCCGTCGAGCCGGTCGGTCACGGTGGCGATCGCGAACACCGCGAGCGCGGCAATCCGCCAGGCGGTGTCGCGGCCATCGTGGTGAAACAGCAGCACGGCGAACACCGGGACCAGGACCAGCCGCGAGATCGTGATCGCGTTGGCGATGTTCCAGGTACTGACCGAGGTGG
>JAKEEW010000606.1 GCA_022616375.1 Sporichthyaceae bacterium | reverse complement strand
GCGGCCGGGCTCGTGCTTCACATGCGTGGCTCGACGATCAACACGATGGTGCTCGCCGGGCTGGTCATCGCGGTCGGGGTGGTAGTCGATGACGCGATCATCGACATCGAGAACATCATGCGGCGCTTGCGCCAGCATCGACAGCAGGGCAGCACAAGATCCACCGCCTCGATCATCCTCGAGGCCTCGCTGGAGGTCCGCGGTCCGATCGTCTACGCCACCTTGATCATCGTGGTGGCCGCGCTCCCGGTGTTCTTCCTGGAGGGCCTGACCGGCTCGTTCTTCAAGCCGCTCGCGTTCTCCTACACGCTGGCCGTGCTGGCATCGATGGTGGTTGCGCTGACCGTCACGCCCGCGCTGGCTCTGGTCCTGCTGTCCAAGGCACCGCTGGAGCGGCCGGCACCGGCGCATGTCCGCCGCCTCCAGCAGCGATACAGCGCGTTTCTGTCGAAGATCGTGAACCGGCCGCGCCGCGCGTACGCGACCGCCGGTGGCATCGCGCTCGCCGGCATCGTCGTGTTTCCGCTGCTCGGTCAGTCGCTGCTGCCGGAGTTCAAGGAGCGCGACTTCCTCATGCACTGGGTCACCGAGCCCGGGACCTCGCATCCGGAGATGGTGCGCATCACCGAACAGGCCAGCCGCGAGTTGCGCGCGATCCCTGGGGTGCGCAACTTCGGCGCGCACATCGGTCAGGCGCTGCTGGCCGACGAGGTGGTGGGCGTCAACTTCGGGGAGAACTGGATCAGCGTGGATCCGGCCGTCGACTACGACAAGACGGTCGCGCGGATCCAGGAGGTGGTAGAGGGCTATCCGGGCTTGCGCCGCGACCTGCAGACCTACCTCAAGGAACGGATTCGCGAGGTCCTGACCGGGTCGAGCGAGGCGATCGTGGTCCGCATCTTCGGCAGCGACCTGGGCGTCCTGCGCGCCAAGGCCGAGGAGGTGCGGGAGGCGCTCGCCCAGGTCGACGGCGTCGTCGAGGAGCACATCGATCTTCAGGTCGACGTACCCCAGGTCGAGGTGGAGGTCGACCTGGCGGAGGCCGAGCGCTACGGGGTCAAACCGGGTGGCGTGCGGCGAGCGGCCGCCACCTGGGTGGCCGGCGAGGAAGTCGGTGACATCTTCCGCGACGGTAAGGCCTACGACGTTCAGGTCTGGAGCCCTCCGGCGGTCCGGCACAGCTTGACCGGGATCAACGCCCTGCTCATCGATACTCCGAAGGGGGAGCGGGTGCCGCTCGGCCAGCTTGCCGAGGTCCGGATCAAGCCGACTCCGAACGTTATCGAACGAGACGCCAACTCCCGGCGGATCGACGTCTCGGCCAACGTGCGGGGTCGCGACCTGGGCTCGGTGGTCCGCGACGTCGAGACCCGGTTGCAGGCCGTCGAGTTCCCGCTGGAGTACCACGCGGAGCTGCTCGGTGAGTACGCCGAACGGCAAGCCGCCCAGCGCCGGCTGCTGCTGTTCGCCGGCATCGCCCTGGTCGGGATCTTCGTGTTGCTGCAGGCGTCGTTCGGCAACTGGCGGCTGGCGGTCCTGGCCTTCGTCACGCTTCCGTCGGCGCTGGTCGGTGGCGTCCTGGCCGCCTACCTCACCGGCGGGGTCATCTCGCTCGGCTCCCTGGTCGGATTCTTCACAGTGCTGGGAATCGCCGCGCGCAACTCCATCCTGCTGATCAACCATTGCCAGCATCTGGAACGGTACGAGGGCGAGACATTCGGTCCCAATCTGGTCATCCGCGCGGCGAGGGAGCGGCTCGTGCCGATCCTGATGACGACGCTGGCGACCGGTCTGGCACTGGTGCCGTTGGTGGCGCTCGGTCAGATCCCCGGCCACGAGATCGAGCATCCGATGGCGGTCGTGATCCTCGGTGGTCTGGTCACCTCGACGCTGCTCAACCTCCTGGTCGTGCCGATTCTCTATCTGCGCTTCGCAAAGCGCGGGTTCGGCCGGGTGGCTCGGCCGAACCTCGGGTGATTGCTCCCTAGTCGCGAGCACCCCGCGGCTAGCACCGGCGTCGTCGTTACGCTGGCGCGGGCGGTATCGGGCGCAGGCGTGGAGGTAGGAGTGGACTGGGACAAGCTGATGAGCGCGGTAGCCGGGCACGCGGCGGCGTACCGCAACGATGTGGCCAACCGGTTCGTCGGACCGCACGCCGACGTCGAGCAGCTACGCCAGGCGTTTGGCGGCGCAGTCCCGGAAGGGCCGACCGACTCGGCGACCGTGGTGACCGAGCTCGCGCAGGCGGCTGAGGACGGGCTGGTCGCGATGACCGGGCCGCGTTACTTCGGCTTCGTCATCGGGAGCAGCCTGCCGGCCGCGGCCGCGGCCGAGGAGACCGCCGCGCGCTGGCTGCTCGATCTGCTCCGGCTGCCGCCGACCGCATCGGTCGGGCTGGTCACCGGAGCGACGATGGCCAACTTCACCG
>JAKEEW010000089.1 GCA_022616375.1 Sporichthyaceae bacterium | reverse complement strand
GCCATCCGCTGCCGCCGCCGAGTGCGAACCCGCCGATCCCGGTGGTCGATACCCGGCCGCCGGTGGTGACCAGGTGATGGGCCTGGGTGGCCCGGGTCCAGATCACCCATCGTGGCGCCGCCGCCGACCCGGGCTGTCCTCGCATCGGGATCGACCTCGACCGTGGTCATCCGGCGCAGGTCGACGACGATGCCGCTGTCGGTCAGCGCCTTCCCGGCGACGCCGTGCCCGCCGCCGCGGACCGCGATCTCCAGGTCGTGCTCGCGACCGAACCGGACCGCGGCGACCACGTCCTCGACCGTCTCGCACTGCGCGAGGACCGCCGGCCGCCGGTCGATCATCGCGTTGAAGATGGTCCTGGCCTGCTCGTAGTCCGGATCGCCTGGGCGGATCACCGCACCACTGAGTCCGGCGCGCAGCTGGTCGATGGCGGTGTCGTTGAGCCGACCGGGCGACATTGCTGGCTACCCCCTTGGGCCTGGCTGGGTTGCAGACGTTCTCCCTGGATCGGCATTTCGTCATCCCGGCTCCAGCCGCCACCCGGGGATGAGACGGTTAGCCATGCGCCAGCACTGGCGGCACGTGACCTTCGCGCACTGGCAGGTGGATCCGGCCGAGATGGCCCGGGTGCTCCCGGTCGACGTGCGCGCGGCCGGGCTGCGGCCGGACACCCTCGAGGGGGCGGCCTGGGTGGGTCTGGTGGCATTCCAGATGGACGACCTGCGCCCGCCCGGCTTGCCGTGGTTGTCGAGCTTCCCGGAGACCAACCTGCGCACCTACGTGCGTGGCCCGGACGGCGAGCCCGGACTCTGGTTCTTCTCCCTCGAGGCGGCCAGGTTGGCCGCCGTGCTGGCCGGCCGGACGACGTTCGGGCTGCCGTACTGCTGGAGCGCGATGCGGGTGGAGGTCGAGCCGGCTCGGGTGAGCTACCACAGCCGGCGGCGCTGGCCGGGTCCCCGCGGCGCATCCTGCCGGCTGGCCGTCGAGTTGGGCGCGCCGGTCATCGAGCCGGGTGAGCTGGATCGCTGGCTGACCGAGCGGTACCGGCTGTTCACCCAGGTCGCCGGCCGGCTGGTCACCGCGACGGCTGAGCACCCGCCCTGGGAGCTGGCCACGGCGACCCTGCTCGATCTGGACGAGACCCTGCTGCGGGCGGCCGGGCTGGCGCAGCGCACCGATCCGCCTCGGCTGCATTACTCCGCCGGGGTCAGGGCCCGGCTCGGCGGCTGGCGGCGGGTCCGGCCGGCCTGACGCCTGCCCACTGACCGTCATCGGTCGTTAACGGGCTTGTCATGTTGCGATCAATAGCGCTGTCTAGCGTCGGCAGCGGCCAACCAGCCGACTCGTCCAGGAGGCCGCAGTGCCCGCGAGACCCCATCCCGACCTGCCCGCCGATTTCGCGCATGCCACCGGTCCGATACCCGCTACCGGTGTCCCGCCGGCCCGCCGCTTACTCCCGCTCGCGCATGCCGGTGGCCGGGACCGGCTGACCTGCAAGTACCGCTGCGGTGACGCGTGCTTCCACGATGTGCCGAACACCTCGGACAACCCGTACTTCGGTGATCTGCTGGCCGGCGCCGGGCTCAGCCGCCGGTCGGTGCTGCGCACCGGCGGTGCGGTTGCGCTGGTGGCCGGGGCCGGTGTGCTGGCCGATGCCGGGCTCGCCGCGGCCGCGACCAGCCCCGGCGCAAGCGGTGCGACCGGTGCGGCCGGTGCGACCGGCGTGGCGCGAGCGGCCAGCGGGGGAACTGCCCCGGCCGCGGCGCTGACGTTTGCCCCGGTACCGCCGAACCGGATCGACAACGTGATCGTGCCGGCCGGCTACGACGACACCGTCGTGGTCCGTTGGGGCGATCCGGTAGTGCCGGGCGCACCGCGGTTCGACTTCGAGCACCAGACCACGGCCGCCCAGCTCAAGCAGTTCGGTTACAACTGCGACTACGTGACGCTGTTGCCGCTGGGCAAGGACCGGGCGCTGCTGGTGGTCAACCACGAGTACACCGACGACGAGCTGATGTTCCACGGCTACGCCGGCGGAGCCACCGCCACGATCGAGCAGATCCGGATCACCATGGCCGCACACGGGCTCAGCGTCGTCGAGTTGCAGCGGGTGCGCGACTCCGGCGAGTGGGAGCTGCGCCAGCCAAGCCGGCGGCACGCCAGGTACAACCGGCGGCTGCACACCTGGACCCCGTACAAGCTGACCGGCCCGGCGGCCGGGTCGTCGCTGCTGCGCACCGGTGCCGACCCGACCGGCACAGTGGTGCTCGGCTCGCTGAACAACTGCTCAGGCGGCACCACGCCGTGGGGAACCGTGCTCTCCGGTGAGGAGAACTTCAACCAGTACTTCGTCGGCGGCAACTCGGCCACCGGAGCGGCGAAGACCGCGCTGGCCCGCTACGGCTTCGACACCACCAACGCGATCCCGTCCGGCAGCCGCCGCTGGGATCGGGCCGACTCCCGGTTCGACATCGCGGTCGAGCCGAACGAGCCGAACCGGTTCGGCTGGGTCATCGAGCTGGATCCGTTCGACCCGGACTCGACTCCGCGCAAGCGCACCGCGCTCGGCCGGTTCAAGCACGAGGCCGCCACCGTGACGCTGACTGGCGACCGGCGTCCGGTGGCGTACCTCGGCGATGACGAGCGGTTCGACTACATCTACAAGTTCGTCTCCAACCGGCGGATGGACCGCGGTGACGGGGCGGCCGCGCACCGGCACAACCTGACCCTGCTCGACCACGGCACGCTCTACGTGGCCCGGCTGACCGGGGACAGCCCGGCCGGCGAGATCGCCGGCGACGGCGCGCTACCGGCCGACGGCGAGTTCGACGGTGCCGGCGAGTGGATCCCGCTGGTCTCCGGTCACATCAGCCACGTGCCGGGGATGACCGCGGCCGAGGTCCTGGTCTGGACCAGGCTGGCCGCGGACCAGGTCGGGGCCACCAAGATGGACCGGCCAGAGGACTTCGAGCGCAACCCGGTCAACGGCCGGGTCTACCTGGCCTGTACGAACAACTCGAACCGGACCGCCGGCCTGCAGGACGAGGCGAATCCGCTGACCAGCTCGGTGGTCGCCGGCGGGGCGACCGCGTCGGGCAACCGCAACGGGCACATCGTGGAGCTGGAGGAGGACGGTGACGACCCGGCCGCGCTCACCTTCCGGTGGCGGATCTTCATGCTGTGCGGTGACCCGAACGCGGCCCACACCTACTTCGCCGGTTTCGACAAGTCACAGGTCAGCCCGATCTCGGCGCCGGACAACATCGCGTTCGACGGGGCCGGCAACCTGTGGATCGCGACCGACGGGAACGTGCTCGGGTCGAACGACGGCCTGTTCGCGGTGCCGGTCGACGGGCCGGAGCGCGGCCACCTCAAGCAGTTCCTGACCGTGCCGTTCGCGGCCGAGACGTGCGGTCCGGTCATCTCCTGGGATCACAAGACCGTCCTGGTCGCGGTGCAGCACCCGGGCGAGGTCACCGGTGCCACCCCGGAGAATCCGGCGTCGCGCTGGCCGGACGGGGACCAGCCCAGACCGGCGGTGGTGGCGGTCTGGCGGCGGGACGGCCGGCCGGTCGGAACCTAGGTCACCCGCGCCGGCGCGCATTCCTGCCTAGCTGGAAGCGGGCACCGCCGCCGGTCCCGGGCGGCGGTGCCGGCCCCGGCCCGGTCCGGGCCGAGCCAGCCGGTCGCCTCGTCGATGGCCGCGCGCAGCAGGTCGTGGAGCAGCCGGTCCGGGTCGGGCACGCACGCCTGGGCGATCCCGCGCGCGGCGCACCGGACGATGTTCGGTGCGGCGTGCCGGCGGAAACCCTTGGGCGAGACCGGGACCTGCCGGGTGAACTGTTTGGCCCACTGCTGCGCCTCAGGCACCTGGGCCAGAGCGTGCTTGCTGGGCTCGCTGAGCTCACCCGGTGCCCGCCCGTCCAACTCGGCCAGCACTCGCTCGCAGGTCAGGATCGCCACCGCCAGTGCATGCTGCCGCCCGACCGCGACGACCGGCAGCGCCAGGCTGGCCGCCCGCAGCGCGATCAAGGCGTCCAGCCGCAGGTCGTCGCTGGTCAGCCCGATCACCTCGGGCGCCAGCTCGGCCAGCGCGGCGCGGTTGTCGTCGGAGCTGAAGTCGTTGACGTTGCGGGCCAGCTCGGCCAGTAACGGGTGGGTGCAGCCGGGGTGGTCGCTCCAGCGTTCCCCGGCGAGGTAGGACACCAGCTCCATGAGGCAGGCGCCCTTACGCGGGTTGCGGTGCTTGCCGCGGGACAGCACCGGAAACAGGTCAGGCGAACGAGCGTCAAGACCGGACACGAGGCGCCCCCAAGGTGGGATCGGCCGGGGCTAGTAGGACCCAGTCTGCGCCGAGTTCGGCGGATTCGCTACCGCTGCCGCCCTAGCCGATCGGAGGTCTTGGACAACCCGAGGGCCAGCTCAGGGCGGACCCGGATCAGGCCCGCGACCAGCGGGTGGCGCACACTATGGGGGCCAGTGAGCGGCCGGGACGGGAGGTCAGGTGCGGGTACTGCTGCTTGGTGCGCCCGGATCGGGCAAGGGCACTCAGGGCGAGCGGATCGCCAACCGGTACCGGATCGCCCACGTCTCATCCGGCGAGCTGTTGCGGGCGCACAGCCGGGCCGGCACCGAGGTCGGCCGCGCGGTCCGGCCGTACCTGGCCCGCGGCGACCTGGTACCGGACGAGCTGGTCCTGTCCATGATCCGGGCCGAGCTGGCCACGCCGGCCGCGGCCAACGGATACGTGCTGGACGGCTTCCCGCGCACCCTGCCGCAGGCCCGCGCGGCCGAGGAGATCGACAACGCGCTGGACGCCGTGCTGTTCCTTGACCTCCCGCCGGCGGAGCTGATCGCCCGGCTGGACAAGCGGGCCGATCGAGCCGGCCGCGTGGACGACCAGGAGCGCTCAACAGTCCAGCACCGGCTGCGGGTATACGAGGAGCGCACCCGCCCGCTGCTCGACCACTACCGGCAACGTGGCCTGCTGATCCGGATCGATGCGGCCGGCTCGATCGACGAGGTTGCCGAGCGGATCGCGACGGTGCTGGATCGGCGCAGCACGCTTCCCGCGGATCG
>JAKEEW010000088.1 GCA_022616375.1 Sporichthyaceae bacterium | reverse complement strand
GCTGGCCGGGCATGATGCTGGTGTGGTCACGTTTGCCGGCGGCTCCGGACGCCATTCGCTCGCGACTGGCTGTCGGGCTTTCTGGCTGACTTCGGTGATGGCGTCCGACTGGCAGCGTTTCCCGCTGCTAATGGTTTGAGTCAAGAGTTCTTAATCGCCTAGTAGGCGGCTAGTGGACCGGGCTCACCCAACCCTCGAGCGCGCCGAGCGGGGCCAGACTTACCTCGTATTCTTCGCAGCTCCAACGCGGGTCGCTGCCCAGGTCAGGCGAGATGCGCAACTCGTGCGGCGCGGCATCGTCTTCGTGCAGTGGGCACAGCGGCCATCGCCCGATGGCCGGCAGCAGCGCGTCCTGGACGTCCTGCGCGATCTGGCCGGCCAGATAGGGCGCACCCTCGGGCCACTCCTCGAGCCACCAGCGCCGATCGGCGACCGCGCTCTCCACGATCGACACCGAGCCGGCGTCGGCTACGCCACACGCCTGCAAGTCGCGCACGACGGCCGCCCGAGCGGACAGCAGCACCCGGTCTTCTGGTCTGGATAGGTCCTTCATTGCCAAGTTGTCTACCCAGCCCCCCGGTTACCGGCAAACATGTGAGTTCATGAGCCTGCTCGTGGACTCCGCCATGTGGCCCGGCCGCGGCCGCACCTGGTGCCATCTGGCCAGCGACTCCTCGTTCGAGGAGCTGCATGCGTTCGCCGCGGCGTTCGGGCTGCCGCCCGGGGCGTTCGACGGGGATCACTACGATCTTCCGGCCGAGCGGCGCCCGGCGGCGATTGCCGCCGGTGCCCAGCCGGTGTCGTCGGCCGAGCTGGTCCGCCGCCTGTCCGCTGCCGGCCTGCGCAGGCGGAAGCGGCGCGGGATCAACGCATCGCCTACCCGGGAGTAGTGAGCATTGCCTCACGGCCGGGTGGATGTACTAGCGTCGGCGGGATTCCCGTTGTGCCACGGAAGGACCGTCCGAGATGAGCACCCGATTAGTCCCACGCCGAGCCCGCGCAGCCGTCGTTGCGCTCTGTGCCGTCGGCGCGCTCGCGGCTCAAGCGCTGCTCGCCGGACCGGCAGCGGCAGACCGGGATGGCGGGCCCAAGGTGACGGTGATGACCCGCAACCTCTACCTGGGCGCCGATCTCGGCCCGGCGATCGCCGCGACCTCCCTGCCGGAGTTCCTTGCCGCGACCTCGGAGATCTGGCGGCATGTCCAGCAGGTCAGCTTCGACGAGCGGGCCACGGTGCTGGCTCGCGAGATCGACCAGGCCAAGCCCGACCTGATCGGGTTACAGGAGGTGGCGATCTGGCGGACCGGGACGTTCGGGGATCCGGCACCGTCCACCATCGTCGCGTACGACTTCCTGGCCCAGCTCCAGGCCGAGCTGCGCAACCGGCATGCCCACTACGACGTCGTGGTCAGCCAGGACGAGGCGGACCTCGAAGCGCCGGTCGGCGCACCGTACTTCATCGATGCCAGGCTCACCCAGCGCGACGTGATCCTCGTGCGCAAGGGCGCGCACCTGGACCTTCGCAACGCCCGGTCCGCGCACTTCACCACGAACCTGTCGATCCCGATCCCGGCGGCAGGCACCACGTTCCTCAGCTCTCGGGGCTGGACCTCGGTGGATGTCGTGGGCAAGCACCATGCGTCGTTCCGGTTCATCAACACCCACCTGGAGGCCTTCCACCCGTTGGTCCGGCTCGCCCAGGCGCAGGAGCTGCTGGCCGGCCCGGTGGGCACGGCACCCGGTCCGGTGGTGTTGCTCGGCGACATCAACAGCGGCCCTGAGCTGCCGGTGCCGGAAAACCGCCTGGCCTACCAGGCGCTGGTGGCTGGCGGGTTGGTGGATACCTGGCCGATCCTGCATCCCGGCGACCCTGGGTTCACCTCGAGCCTCGGCGACGACCTGGTCGACCCGCCGGACGCCCTCGAGCATCGGATCGACATGATCATGTTCCTGGGTGAGGTCGAGCCGAAACGGTCCTGGCTCACCGGCAACGATCCGCGCAACCGGACCGAGTCCGGCCTGTGGCCGTCCGACCACCTCGGCCATGTGGCGGTGCTCAAGATCGACTAGGGGTTGGCTGCAACCTGCCGCGGCACTCGTTCCGTCTGGACTCTAACCAGACCGAGAGGGATCAGTCGTGGCGAAGGTTGACGAGGCGGAGTTCGCCGGGTTCGTCGTCGGCAGTAGCCGGTCGCTGCGCCAGCTTGCCTTCCTGCTATGCGGCGACTGGCACCGCGCCGAAGAATTAGGTGCGCAATAGGGTCGACTAAGCCTATGGCGACTAGTGCAGCTGAACTCCGCACCGGCGTGGCGTTGCTGGTATCGGCTCTTCGGGC
>JAKEEW010000605.1 GCA_022616375.1 Sporichthyaceae bacterium | reverse complement strand
CCACCCACCCGTGCCAGCGACACCACCCCCCTGCCGGGCGCCACGCCGACCAGGCAGCTTCCGGCGCTCGGTCGCTGAGCGGCCGCCACCACAGCCCAAGCAACCGTTACCAGATCCGTGAGAGCGCATCTGGAAACTTGAGGTCCGGCCGGCGTGTGATGGCTGGTATGTAGAGGGACTCCCGGTACGACGAGGGTTACCACATCATCGAGTCGTCACCGAGAGCCCTTGTGCCAGTGTCGCTTACCTGCTCGTGTTCATCGTGTCCAGCCCGCGGCGAGTCGCTGACAGCATCCGTATCATGCCCGTTCTACCCGTCCTCGTCGCTGACTGACACCGAGTGGGCGCTGCTGGCCCCGCTGCTCTCGCCGCCGGGCAATCATCGCGGGCGCGGTGGCCGCCCGGAGAAGTGGCCGCGGCGGCTGATCCTGGACGCGATCTTCTCTCTGGTCCGCGGCGGCATCGCCTGGGGCGCAGGCTGCCGCACGACTTCCCACCAGCGAAAACCGTCTACGACATCTACCGAAGATGGACGAAAACCGGTGCTTGGCAACGTATTCACGACACGCCCCGGGACCGGGCACGGGTGGCCGTCCAACGTACCCCGCAGCCGACGGCGGCGATCATCGACTCGCAAACCGTACGCGGCGCCGACACCGTGGCCGCCGACACCGCGGGTTACGATGCGGGCAAGAAGATCAAGGGCCGAAAACGCCACATCGCCACCGACTCGACCAGGCTGCTGCTGGCCGTCGTGGTGACCGCGGCCTCGGTCCAGGACCGTGACGCCGCACACCGGCTGCTGGCCGCGGTGCGTGCCCGATTCTCCACCGTGCAACTGGTATGGGCCGACGGCGGCCACACCGGGCGGCTGGTCACCTGGGCGAAAACGGTTCTGGCACTGACCGTCCAGATCGTCAAGCGCAGCGATGCTGTCACCGGGCTCGAGGTGCTGCCGCACCGCTGGGTGGTGGGCGGACATTCGGTTGGCTCACCAAACATCGCCGCTGTGTCCGCGACTACGAGACCCGCCCCCGTCGGCGAACTCGACAGCCCGATCGGCGTTACGCCGATCCAAACCCGTCACGGAAGAGGGTTGCAGTCGATCGGCCAGGAGTCCCTGGAAATGCGGGCACGTCATGATGTCGTGGTGCGGGCACGGGCCGCCCTCGAGCATGTCGAATGCGGCCTGTGCCCGGGCGATCCGCGTCTGCAACCTCTCACGGTGGCGGGCCATCACCTCATGGCGGGCCGGTGCGGACCGTGCGGCCAATATCGTCCGGATGTCCGCGAGTCCGAAGCCCGCCTCCTTCGAGATCAGGATCGCCGCCACCCGGTGCAGGTCCGCGTCGGTGTAGCGGCGGCGGTCACCCGCGCGGGCCGGTGTCAGCAGTCCTTGCGCCTCCCAGTGTCGCAGCACGTGTGTCGGCAACCCGAACCGAGCCGCCACCTCGCCGATTGACTTCATGTCGACATTAAGTCGCACAATGACGGCCATGTCCACGTTGCTCACCCTCCTTGATGCCTTTGACGACCTACCCCAGGCTCGTAACCTGCGGGAACACACCTACCGAGCGCTTGGCGACACCGTTGTCGACGTCGGCTGCGGGGGCGGGCGCGCCGTCGGCGAGTTGGCCGCCCGT
>JAKEEW010000604.1 GCA_022616375.1 Sporichthyaceae bacterium | reverse complement strand
GTAGTGCTCATCGTCGTGGTTGACACCTCGACCCCCGCGATCACCGCGGCGGTCGTGATGGTCGATCCCAACGCGGCCGGCCGATCCGGCGTCGAACATCTCTCGGCTCGGCGCGCGGTGGACTCGCGAGCACACGGCGAGCTGCTTGCGCCGGCCGTGGCCGAGGCGCTCTCGGACGCGGGTGCGTCCGGGCGCGACCTGGCCGCGATCGTCGCTGGTCTGGGGCCGGGGCCGTTCACTGGGCTGCGGGCGGGGCTGATGACCGCGGCCGCCATGGGACAGGCACTGGCGATCCCCACCTACGGCGTGTGTTCGCTGGATGCGATCGGCACGCTCGCGCGAGCCATCACACTGGTCGCCACCGACGCAAGACGTCGGGAGATCTACTGGGGGGTTTACCGCGGCGGCGTGGCGCTGACCGAGCCTGCCGTCGACCGACCGGAGCGGGTGGCGCAGCTGCTGAAGGGCAGCGGCGTCGAACTGGCGGTTGGCGACGGAGCGTTGCTATACGCATCGGTGCTGGCGCTACCGGTGCACGACGAACCTCGGTACCCGCCACCGATCGGCCTCGCCGAGCTGGCCGCCGAACGGGTGCGCCGCCGGGCCCAGGGCGAGGTGCTCACCCCGCTGTACCTTCGCCGGCCTGACGCCGCAGAACCCAAGCCGTCCAAGGCGGTGACCCGGTGATCGTCGCCCCGGTGCTGCTGGAGCCGCTTCGGTGGTGGCACATCGAGCAGGTGGTGGCGATCGAGGCGGACCTGTTCGGAGTGGGGCAATGGACCCCGGCCATGTTCTGGAACGAGCTGGCCAACGACCACCACTACATAGCCGCGCTCGCGCCCGAGGGCGATGTGCTCGGCTATGCCGGGTTGGCCGTCGCAGCGCCCGAAGCGTGGATCAACAACATCGCGGTTCGGCGCGACCGGCAGCGCACTGGCATCGGCCGGCTCCTGCTTGAGCACCTGCTCGGGTACGGGCGCGCGCACGGTGCCACCCATTCGCTGTTAGAGGTGGCTGCCGACAATGGTCCGGCGCAACGGATGTATGACACGTACGGCTTCGAGGTCATCGGCGTCCGGCGCGGCTACTACCAGCCGAGCAACACCGACGCGCTGGTGCTGCGCAGGGACGAGCGAACATGAGCGACGAGCCCTTGGTGCTCGGGATCGAGACGTCGTGTGACGAGACCGGCGTCGGCATCGTCCGCGGCACCACCTTGCTCGCCGACGAAGTGGCGTCCAGTGTGGAGGAACACGCGCGGTTCGGCGGTGTGGTGCCGGAGGTCGCGAGCCGAGCCCACCTCGAGGCGATGCTGCCCACGATGGCCCGGGCATTGAAGACGGCCGGCGTGC
>JAKEEW010000603.1 GCA_022616375.1 Sporichthyaceae bacterium | reverse complement strand
CCCTCCGCGGCAGGCCCTTTCGCGGCAGGCGCATCCGCCGGCGGCTCCTCGGCCTCGGCGCTGGATCCGGTTTGTTCGGATTCGGCGTGGTTGTTCCTTGGAGCGATCGCCTCGTTGTACATCGTCGGCGTGGGCGGGGACGTCGGCTCGTACTCTGACTCGGTCGGCCCGGTGTCCTCGGTGCCCGATTGCTCGCTCACGTGCGTAATCGTAACGGCCCGGCGCCATCCGCCGGCCTGGTCATTAGGCGGAGTTGGGGTCGACCTAAGGGACGAGCATTCCGGTCAATCTGGGGTCGAAACCGAACGGTAGCTCCAACCGGTGAGCACGCATGAGCGCGGAGTCACCGAGCAGCTCGCGGGTCGGCCCGTCGGCCACGATGACGCCGTCGGACAGCACCACGGCGCGGTCGCACAGCTCGAGCGCGTAGGGCAGGTCGTGGGTGACCATCAGGATCGTGACGTCCAGGGATCTGAGCACGTCGGCGAGCTCGCGCCGGCTGGCCGGATCGAGGTTGGACGACGGTTCGTCCAGGATCAGGATCTCCGGCTCGGTGGCCAGCACGGTCGCCACCGCGACCCGGCGACGCTGCCCGAACGAGAGGTGGTGTGGCGGCCGGTCGGCGTACGCCGACATCCCGACCTGGTCGAGCGCCCGGGCTACCCGGGCCTCGAGCTCGGGTCCACGGACCCCGAAGTTGGCCGGTCCGAACCCGACGTCGTCCCGGACGGTGGGCATGAACAGCTGGTCGTCCGGATCCTGGAAGACGATGCCGACCCGGCGCCTGATCTGGCTGAGCTGCTCGGAGACCACCGGGATCCCGGCCACGGTCACGGTGCCGAGCCCGCCGCTCAGGATCCCGTTCAGATGGAGCACCAGCGTGGTCTTGCCGGCACCGTTGGGTCCGAGCACGGCGACCCGCTCGCCGCGCCGCACGGTCAGGTCGACCCCGAACAGGGCCTGGTGCCCGTCCGGGTAGGCGTAGGCCAGACCGCTGACCTCCAGGCTGGGTGGCTCGGAGCTTGGCCGATCCAGGTCGGGTAGGTCGACGGTGCTCATGTCAGGCTCCAAGCGGTTGCCGCGATCAGGACGGCAAGCAGCGGGACCGCGCCCGCCGCCAGCCAGGCGTTGCCCGGAGTGCGCCGATCATCGGTCATCGGCATCACTCCGGTGTAGCCGCGGGCCAGCATCGCCAGATGGACCCGCTCACCGCGCTCGTAGGACCGGATGAACAGCGCTCCGGCGGAATGCGCGAGCACCCGTAGGTGGCCGAGGTGACTGGCCTGGAACCCGCGCGACTCCCTGGCGATCCGCATCCGGCGCATCTCGTCGGTAACCACATCGGCATACCTGACCATGAAGCTGGTGATCTCGACCAGCAGCGGCGGCACCCGAAGCCGGCGCAGACCGGCGAGCAGCTCGCGCGGCTCGGTCGTGGCCGCGAGCAGGATCGACGCGATCACGCCCAGGGTCGCCTTGGCCAGGATGTTCCAGCCGCCGAGCAGCCCGGACTCGGACACCGTGAACCCGAGGAACTCGGCGCGCGGGCCCTGCGCGATGAACGGCAGCAACAGCGCGAACGCGACGAACGGCAGCTCCACCACCATCCGCCGGGCGATGAAGCCGGGCGGCACCGCGGCCAGGACGGCCACCACCGCAAGCAGGGTCAGGTAACCGGCGAAGGCCCAGTACTGCTCGCGTGGGGTGGCGACCACGGTGAGCACGAAGCCCACCAGCGCCACCAGCTTGGTGTGCGCCGGCAACCGGTGCACGACCGTGTCGCCGTGCCGGTAGAGCCGATGACTGTGACCCGCGGCCATGGCTCAGACGCGCTCGGAGGTTTGGGCCGGCTCGGCCGACGGGTTGCGGTCCCGGCCACTGAGCCGGACCAGGAACCAGCCGACCGCGATCGTCACCAGCACGCCGAGGATTCCGGCGATCCCGACCGGGATCCCGCCGACCTCGCCGTAGTCGGCCAGCGGCAGGTCGCCGAACACGTGGTCGCGCGCGGTTTCCAGGAAGCCCTTCTCGCCGGCGACGTACTCCAGCCCGTCCGGGTTGCTGCTGGCGAAGAGGCTCACCCCGCCGGCCAGCAGCAGTGCGACCGTCCCGCCGATCAACAGGACCGGGCGAAGCGAGCCACGGGTTGCCGGTGCCGGCACGGTGGCCGGGACCGGTTGCGGCACCGGCATGCCGGGCCGGCGCAGCTCGAGCGCGGGTTGCAGGCCACGGGCGGCGTACACCAAATCGGGCCGGACCGAGACGACCGCGCTCACGGTGGCGGCCGTGATCACTGCTTCACCGAGACCGATCAGGGTGTGCCAGCCGACCATCGAGGCGGTCAGGGCGCCGAGCGACAGGTCGGCCGCGCCACCGATCGCGTAGAGCCCGACGAACGCGAGCGAGGCGACCGGGACCGATACCAGGGCGGCGACGAACGCGGCCGGCACCACCGAAGCGGTCCGCTTCGGCAGCGCACCGAGCATCGCGCGGACCACCACCCAGCCGACCAGTGCGGCGATCACGCCCATCAGCGTGATGTTGGTGCCGAGCGCGGTCAGCCCGCCGTCGGCAAACAGCAAACCTTGCACCAGCAAAACCACCGACATACACAAGATCGCTGTCCACGGCCCGACCAGGATCGCGGCCAGCGCGCCGCCAAGCAAGTGACCGCTGGTGCCCACTCCGACCGGGAAGTTGAGCATCTGGACCGCGAAGATGAACGCCGCGGTCAGGCCGGCCAGCGGAGCGGCCTTCTCCTCCTGCTCGGCGCGGACCTTGCGCAACGCCACGGTCACCGCCGCGGCCGCCACCACGCCGGTCGCGATCGAGGTTGGCGCGTCGAGGAAACCGTCAGGGAGGTGCATCCGAACCCCCTCGGAAGATCAGCCGTAGTCTGCGATCCCAACGTACCTGCAAATGATTCGCGATTACAAAGGTTTGTCAGCAATGTTGGCAATCAGGCGTCTGCTTGCCGGTCTTGGCCTCTAAACTGCGCTCGTGGCGATCGATTGGCAGCGCTTGCTTCGATCACAGGGCTACCGGCTCACCCCGCAGCGGCAGCTCGTGCTGGAGGCGGTCACCAGCCTCGGCCACGCCACGCCTGACGAGATCTTGAGCGAGGTCCGCCGGACCGCGGGCGGGGTGAACGCGTCGACCATCTATCGCACCCTCGAGTTGCTCGAGGAGCTCGGCCTGGTCACCCATACCCACCTCGGGCACGGCCCGCCGACCTATCACGCCGCGACCGACAGCGATCACCTGCACCTCGTCTGCCGGGTCTGCGGCGCGCTGGTCGAGACCGACGTGAGCGTCGCCGACGGCCTGATCGAACGGTTGGATGCCGAGCACGGGTTCGAGACCGACGCCAGGCACTTTGCGATCTTCGGACGGTGTCGGGACTGCCGTTCGGCCGCGACGTAGCCTGTCCGCATG
>JAKEEW010000602.1 GCA_022616375.1 Sporichthyaceae bacterium | reverse complement strand
GGGGTCGCCGGGGGACCATCGGGTGGGCGGGGTGAGCCCGTACCGCTGCCGGTAGGCGGTCCGAGTCATCCAGTGTGACTCGGCCAGGTGCACCGCCAGCGCCTGGTACCAGCGCCCGCAGCATCGGCAGGCGTGCAGGTCGCCGTGGACGGGTTGGGCCCCGGCGGGCAGTCCCGCCAGCTGCTCCGGGGTTAGTGGTGTGGGCCGGTTGCGCCAGCGGCCCGGCCCGGGCTGGCCGCGGCGGCGGCGCAGCCCCCAGATCCGTTTGACCGGCACGTCGAGCAGACCGGCCAGCTGGGCGGCGGTCAGCCCGGAGGTTTGTGCCAGTAGCGAGTCGAGGTCGGGGTAGCCGGCCGCCCGGGCACGTGCGGCCAGGTCGTCCTCGGTGCGCGCAACGGTGGCTGCGGCCACCTTACGCAGGCCCTCGGCGGCGGCGGCTTGCACCCCGGCGCGGGTCAAGGTGTCGGCCCGGGCCCGCCGGGCGGCCGCCATCCGCTGCTCGGCGCTGCTGCGCGAGGTGAGCCTGGCCTGCATCTGCTGCGGGTTGGCCGACCAGGCTGCAGGCCGCGCTCGCGGCGCCGGGCGGTGACCGCGGCCGAGTGCAGGCCGCGGCCGGCCGGTAGCCCGAACTCGCGGCGGTAGTCGTCCACCGGCCCGTGCTTGACCGAGATGTGCTGCCCGAGCTGGGCGGCTGCGATGCCGCAGCGGCGGCACACAAGCAGACCATTGGCCTCCGGCTGCACCAAGGCTCGGGAATTGCAGCAGATGGGCGAGTAGTCGCCAGGTGGCTGTCACGGCAGATGATCTGGACAAGGTCATCGTCCGCGCCACCCACGTGCTCGCGGACCTCACCATGCCGTTTGGCGTATCTACCGCCGGCTCGGACCACACCGATCCGCCGGATCCGCAAGATGTCTCCTGTTCAGTCGGGCTTGTGGGCCATGACTACCTCGGTGTCGCCTGGCCAGTCCCAGAAGATCCCTTCGGCAGAACGGTTCGCGAGCAGTGCCCGCACCTCCCGGGCGAAGTCGTTAAGACGATCACCGAACAGGTGCGGCGCCGAGGATGAGAGGGACAGGTAGCCGGACAGGACGCTCTCGCTGTCTCGCAGGAGGTCGGGGATACCTGGGACGAAGAACTGACGCGGAACACCGAAGCGGGTCCGGGCCAGCACATCCTCGAAGCGGTGAGTTCGTTGCGGGGCGGTGCCCTGGCCGGCGCGCCGGGTAGATCCGAGATACTTCGCCACCAGCGCCTTGATCTCCTCGTGGGGGATCGCCGGCTTCCCTGGGCCCGGTGGCCGGGTCCGTCCCGTCACCGTGTGGACGATGAGGGCCAGCGCGCCCCCGGGCTCCAGCATGTCGTAGACGGTCTCCGCCACTGGGCGTTCGTCGGTCCAGTGGAAGGACTGGCCGAATGTCACCAGCCGGTACGGCCCTGGCGCGACCGTGGGCAGTTCCTCGGCCCGACCTTGGACCCACCGGATGTTCATGATTGTCTTTTCCTCGGCCGCGCGGCTGCCCTCGGTAAGCATGCCGGCATCGGGGTCCAGACCGACCGCCTGCTCGAACAGGTGAGCAAGGCGGACGGTAAGCACGCCTGGGCCACAGCCGACATCTAGCAGGCGGCCGGGCCCATCCAGACCCGCCTCCCGCGTCAGGGCGGCCTCGAGCTGCGGTGAGTACGCGGGGCGGCCGTAGCGATAGTGGGCAGCAGAGCCGAGGTAGATGGTGGGGTCGTATGGCACCGCGCCAGTATCCGCCGATCGGCAGCCATCCCCCGTGGCGGACCTCCTAGATTCACCGAATCCGCACGGTGAATTCGACCAAATTCGAGCGCCATCGGTCAGATCCACTCTGCGAGCCGCACGTCGAGACGCCGACCTTCGCAGCCTTCGACTGGAGCCGACAGTGGCGGCCCGGGGTGAAGGTGCATCGATGGTCACCCACGTTTACGGCCATGCCAGTCCTCTGAGCAGGTAGTTTGCGCACAGTATGCCGTCTGATGCAGGATTCGCTCTCTAGAAGGGATGGGCTGGAGTGCTGCGTGATCCGAGTTCGGCGCTGGCGGGTGCGGCACGGCTGGAGTTGGTCTCCGGGGTTGTTCAGCTGCGTCCGGAAGATGCCATGTTCGAGGCGATGCTGCGGGGGTGGCGGGCGCAGCAGTTGGCTCGCGGGTTGAAGACCAAGACGATCGATGACCGGATGGGGCAGATCCGCCGGTTCCTGGGGTTCACCAACGAGTATCCGTGGCGGTGGACCCCGGGCCATATGGATGAGTGGTCGGCCACGCTGACGAGCGAGCGGAACCTGGCTCCTGCGACCATCCGCAACTATCAGGGCGATGTGCGCCTGTTTACCGAGTTCCTGATCGACCCCCGATACGGTTGGGTGGCCGCGTGCCAGGAGTCGTTCGGCGCGTTCCCGGTGGCCATCTGTCACCAGTGGAACACCATCGCCCACCTCAACGACTACGAGGGCAATCCGGAGGCCAGGCCGTTCACCCGCGAAGAGCTGCAGCGCTTCCTCGACTACGCCGACGATCAGGTCGAGCGGGCGGTCCGGTTCAAGCGGAAGGGGGCACTGGCCGCCTACCGGGACGCCACCTTGTTCAAGGTCATTTACGGCTGGGGGCTGCGTCGCGGTGAGTGCGCCAGGCTCGACCTGGTCGACCTCGGTCGCAACCCGAAGGCCCCCCAGTTCGGCCGGTACGGGATGCTCAACGTCCGCTACGGCAAGGCGAAGAAGGGACAGCCGCCACGGCGGCGGAACGTGCTGTCGGTGATGGACTGGGCGGTGGAGGCCGTCATCGACTACGTCGAGAACATCCGGCCGCGGTTCGGCATGCCTGACCATCCAGCGTTGTGGGTGACCGAGCGCGGAGGCCGGATCAAGGCGGCGGAGATCAACGCCAGGTTCGTCGCCTACCGCACGGCGTTAAGGCTGCCCGAGGAGTTGACACCGCACTCGTTGCGGCACTCCTACGTCACGCACCTGACCGAGGACGGGGTGGATCGCATGTTCATCCAACGCCAGGTCGGGCACGAGTGCGACAGCTCAACGGCGATCTACACGCACGTCAGCGACGACTTCATGAACACCATGTTGCTCAAGGCGATTGGGCCGTTGCTCGAGGCGGAACCGCGTGCGGGAGAGGGTGGTCGGTGATGACCGCGAAGCTTGATTACCGGTGGCATCTGCGGCAGGTGATGGCCAGCCGGAGCATGTTCTCCACCACGGACCTGCTCGAACCCTTGGCCGAGCGCGGCATCCGGCTGTCATCCAGCCAGGTCTACCGCCTGGTCGCGGAACGACCTGAACGGCTCAGCTTGAAGATCCTCATGGCGTTGCTGGACATCCTGGGCTGCCGGATGGACGACCTGATCGAACCCGTACCGGTGACCGGTGCCGGTCGGCGACCCAAGAAGGCTGCAGTCGTCGGGGGCGACGGCAACGATGGCGTCGGGAGCTTGCGACCCAAGCGGGCCCGTATCGCCCCGGTAGAACAGTGACCGGGACGGTCGATCCGGTCCTGACCGACCCGATCGGTGTGATCACGGCGGCCGTCGCGGTCATCGCGCCCGAGATGGGCGCAGACCAGATCCGCGGCATCGTGACCGGCGTAGCCAGAACGCGAGCCAAAGGCCGTCGCCTGGCCCGCGCCGTATCCTCCGATCCGGCCGCGTTGACGATCCCGGCACGGTACGGCGAGGCCGCCGTCATACAGCTGCGTCTGGCGTTGCGCGCAGCAGGAGCCTCCCGCGTCGCCCCGCTGTTGTGCACCGACTGCGGCAAGCAACTCAACAGCCGGCCGCACCCCGACGGCCAACGAGTGCTGTGTACTCCGTGCCGCGACACCGCACGCGGTCAGATCCAGCCGTGCGCGGCGTGCGGACGGACCCGGCGACGCGAAACCCGGGATCGCCAGGGCCACCCCCGCTGCAAGACGTGTCCCGACCTGGAGCCAGCCGACCCGGTGCAGGCCATTACCGCCATGGTCACCGACGTCGACCTCTCGGTGCCATCGGGCGTCGCCGGCGAACTCGTGCGCCGGATCGCCAAAACACCCGCAGCGCAACGTCGACTCGCGTGGGCTCTCATGGACCGGCCCACCCTGCTCATCGGGGACGGCGCCGCGGCACCGGTCAACTCTGTCCTGCAGTTGATCGACGCCCTGGCCGACGCCGGAGCCACCGCAATCGTCAGGCCGGGCTGCGCGGCATGCGGGCGCACCCTGGCGCTGAGGAACCGCCACGATGGCGGCTGGACCTGCCGGCGGTGCTTCGTCAACGCCCACGCCGCCGAGTGCATCCGCTGCGGCAGGGTCCGGCCCGTCAACGCCCGCGACGAGCACGCCGGTGTTCTGCGATCTGTGGCGCGTGCTTTCACTCCGACACCGCCAACCACGAACCCTGCCGCGGCTGCGGGCGCCGCCGGCCCGTGTCCGCCCGCACCTCAGCCGGGCCCCTCTGTAACGACTGCCGGCCCAGCACCGCGACAACGTGCGGATTCTGTGGTCGAATCGCGCCCTGCGAGATCTCCATTGCGACGGGCCGGCCGTGGTGCACCCGGTGTCAGAACTGGTGGACCCGCTGCTGCGGCTGCGGCACGGCCGCGCCCATGCACGGAGGCACCCGCACCAGCCCGCTGTGCGCCCGCTGCGTCAACCCCGACCCGGACGCCTGGGCCAGGTGCCGCCGGTGCCAGATCACCTGGCAGGCCACTCCTCGTCAGTGCCAGCGCTGCACCCTCGACCTGCGGCTCCTGGAACTCCTCAGCCGCCCAGACGCCGACGTCGGTGACCAACTTCAGCCGCTTTACCGGCACCTGCTCGCCATCCAACGACCCAGGACCGCCATCCGGTGGCTGGCCCGATCCGAGGTCGCCTCGATCCTCACCGAACTCGGCACCGGACAACGCGCCCTGACTCACGAGGCCCTGGACGAGCTACCCCACGACCCCACCCTGACCCACCTGCGTGCCGTCCTGACCGCCACCGGCGTACTTCCGCAACGTGACGAACGACTCGCCTGGCTGGAACAGTGGACGAGGTCGGTCATCGCCGCCCGAACCGATCCCGATGAGCAGCAGCTACTCCGCCGATACGGGCTCTGGCACGTCCTGCGCAGACTCCGCGCCCGCACCACCAAGACCCCAACCACCTGGCTCCAGATGGACGCCGCCCGCTGCCGGATCCGGGCCGCCACCAACCTCCTCGACTGGCTGAGCACACAGAACCTCACGCTGGCCACCTGCGCCACCGCCGACATCGAACGGTGGATGACCTCCGAGGGACGCCAGCTACCTGGACGAGACCGTCGGCTTCCTACGCTGGGCCGCGGACCACCGCCATACCGCCCACCACGCCATCGACATACCAGCCTGGAACGGCCCGGTCGGAACCCACGACACCCAGCAGCGATGGGTCGACGCCCACCAGCTTCTGCACGATGACAGCCTCGACACCATCGACCGCGTCGCAGGGCTCCTCGTCCTCCTCTACGGCCAGCACCTGAGCAGGATCAGCCAACTCACCACCGGCCACGTCCACCACGACAACTCGGTCACCACGATCACCCTGGGCAGTTCGCCACTGGTGCTACCCGACGCGCTTGCCGAACTCGTACTCGATCTGGTTGCGACCCGCCGCGGACGGGCACTCCTGGGCGACCACGGCAACTCCCAATGGCTGTTCCCCGGCGGCCGCCCCGGCCACCCCATTAGCCCTCCCGCACTGAGCAAACGCCTACGACAACTGGGCATTCACACCCGCAGGGCACGCTCAAGCACCCTCGTGGCCCTGGCCGCCGAGCTCCCCGCCGCCATCATCGCCCGCATCCTCGGCATCCACATCAGCTCGGCCGTCCGATGGCAACGCGCCTCCGCCGGAGACTGGACCACCTACGCGGCCGACATCAGCCGACGCACCGAACGAGCCCACCAAGAAGAGCAGAACACGCATGCGCCTGGATGACGAACACTACTGGGCGCTACTTCGGCAGCTCGACGATCGCGACCACATGGAGTTCCCCCGCGGCTACGACCACACCGCCACTCGGGCCGGGTTCGACTCCCTCGCCGCTCGCCTCGACCAGCGATTCGGCTGCACCTGCGACGTTGATCGCCACGTCCAGGACGCCAGCCGGCACGGAACGATCGTTATCCCCGACACCGCCACAACCAGCCGCGACCACATCACGATCACCATCAGCAACTTCGGGAACTGAACCGCCCCGGGTTTAGTGCACGGTGAGTTGTCCCGCGAGCGGTCGCTCGTCGGGGGTTCGGATGGAACGGTAGTACTCGGCTTCGACCTCGGCTGGGG
>JAKEEW010000601.1 GCA_022616375.1 Sporichthyaceae bacterium | reverse complement strand
CAACCGCGCGGAGTGCGAGGCGCGGATCAGTCCGGGCAGCGACTCGGCGACGTCGGGACGTAGCACGGAGGACACCACGTGGATGCCGGCCTCCCGGCCGAGCCGCACCACCTGCCCGAACGGGTCGAGGAAGGCGTCGCTGGCCTGGTCGCGGATGTCGACCAGCTCGTCGACGATCACACCGATGTCGTGGGTGAACCTGGGTTGCGGTGCGTCGCCGCGCCGCCACGCGCGGATCGCCGCATACCGGCGGGTCATCTCCGCCTCGATCGCCCGGATCAGATCCACCCACTCATGCGGCTCGTCGGCCACACCCAGAACGCCATCCCGGCCGAGCAAGAACGCCAGCGAACCGGCGCCCTTACCGTCCAGCCCGGCCAGCAGCATCCGCCGGCCGTGGGACTTGGCGCTGGCCAGCAGCGAACGGGCCATCCAGCGTTGGGTGGCGGTCTTGCCGTTGCCGGTGGACCCGGACATGAGCAGGTGCGGGTCGTGGCGCCAAGACCAGGCGGCGAACGGGATCCCCTCGACAGTGACCGCCCCGCGGGTGTGCGGCTCGGTCGCACCGACGAGTACCAGACCGGACGGTGGCCGCCAGTCCTTGGCGGGTAGCTCAGTCGGCAGCACACCGGCGGCGTGGACGCGGGCGACCGGGCGGCCGCGGTGCATCACCCAGGTGGTGACGTAGGAGCCGCCGTCCTGCAGCCGCCATGCGATCTGCTGGGCAAGCTCGGCGCGGCGGGTGTCCCGGCCGTCACGCCAGATCGGCGGTGGGACGACATCGGCGCGGATTAGGTGCTGGCCGCGCCACCGGCACCGCTTGGGCCGACTCACCGGGATGGTCTTGCCGACCACGGCCTGAACGGCGGAGCGGATCCGCCAGCGGATCCTGGCCCGGCCACGCGGGACGGCGGTGACCCAGGCGAACAGGGCGTATCCGGTGGCGAACTTGGCGCATGCCTCGGCGACCGCCGAGCCCGACAGGACCCCATTCGCGACGCCGAGGACGACCAGCACCGGTAGCAGCATCACGGCGAGCAGTGCGACGGCGGCCGCGTCGGGGAACAGCGCGGCCCACAGCCGGCACCAGCGGACCACGTCCCAACCGAGGAGGTAGATCTCCCAGCCGGCCCACCGCAGCGCGCGCCTCAGCGCGTATGTCCTTCGTGGGCGGTGGTTCGGACTGTGGCCTGGTTCGCGGACCGGTCTGGATCGGTTCTCAGTGGTCATCGGTTGTCTCCTCAGGCCGGAATCCATAGCGGGCCATCAGCGGTCATTTGGGCCAGTGCTGCGCCGGCGATGTCGTAGGCGGCCCTCTCGTGGTCGCGACGGCGTTGCGGTGCCTCGCATGGCCCCCACATCCGCGGCCGTCGGTGAACCAGGGCGGACGGGTATGTACGGGCGAGGCCTAGCCGGTCCGCGCCGGCAACGAGGTGCCGGCCACCGTGCCGGCCCGGGCGTACCAGGCGCACGCCGTCGAACCGACCGATCACGGACCACGCCACGGAGTAGGTGATGATCCAGTCGCGGACCGGCAGACGGCCGGTACCGCGGGGTGGTCCGGGGACCTCGACGGCGACCAGTGGTGGTCCGTACCGTTCGGCTTGGTCGTAGAGGCCGTCCAATT
>JAKEEW010000600.1 GCA_022616375.1 Sporichthyaceae bacterium | reverse complement strand
GAAGCCACGGGACGACCGTCCACGACCACGGATAGCCCGCGCCCGGTTGGCCGACCGCGATCGGCAGCGGCACCGGGACCGGCAGGTGCGGTGCAAGCCGCGGCAGCCAGGTCGCGTCCATCTCCACCTGATCGACCGCCCACGGCGCCCGCGGCAGCCTCGCGACCAGGTCATCACCGAGCCGGAACAGCGCATTGTCGGTGCCACTCAACGGCTGCGGAACGATCGGCAACTCAGCCCACTGCGGGAACTGCTCGGCGATCAAGCGACGCACCTGGTCAACACCGACAACGATCTCTCCGGGGCGAATCATTGCGCGACTGTAATCGTCGGCTGATCATCTCGTCCAACCCGTTTCCGGGGGTACAGAGCGCCCGTGCCCACCCACGTCACCAACACGCCGCGGCGACGCATCGCCTTCTACGTCCTGATCCAGGCACTCCTTCGGCTGCCAATACGTGTCCACCCGGCCACGGGCTTCGGCGTGGTGTGCGCCCAGCCGCCGGTGACGCCGCGGAACACGCCGTCGACCTCGGCGGAGCCGTTGACCGGTCGAAGCGACCGCTGCAGGGTGGACCACAACGACTCGATCATCGTGTTGTCCGCCGAGCTGGCCACCCGACCCGTGGACCCGAGCAGGCCGGCGGTGCGCAGCCGGTGGCCGAACACCCGGGAGGTGTGTTGGCTGCCGCGGTCGGAATGCAGGACGGTTCCGGGTTCGGGGCGGCGGCGCCAGATCGCCATCTGCAGGGCGTCGACGACCAGCTCGGCGGCATGTGATCGGTGATCGACCAGCCCACGACGCCGCGCTTGAATACATCCAGCACCGCGCAGCCCTACACCGTGCCGGCGCTGGTGGGGTGCTCGGTGATGTCGGTGCACCACAGTCGGTTGGGCGCGTCGGCGACGAACTCACGCCGTACTAGGTCGTCGTGGACCGCCGGGGTGAGGGCCTTCTAGAGTGATCACTTCGAGACGCAAATGATCACCTCAGATGCAAGGGGACCGACTTGAAGGCCGTCGTTGTTCATGAGTTTGGTGGTCCGGAGCGGCTCGTGCTGGAGGAGGTTCCGGATCCGACGCCTGGTCCGGGCCAAGTACGCGTGGCCGTTTATGCCGCTGGAACCAATCCGGTCGATACCGGCAACCGCGCCGATGGAAGCTGGGCGGGGTTGAGGACGCCTTGCATTTTGGGTTACGAGGTCGCCGGCGTGGTCGACATGGTGGGACCGGAGGTTCACGGAGTTCTGGAAGGCGACCGGGTCATGGCCTTCCTCTCCTTTCCGAGCGGTGCCGGTGGCTACGCCGAGCTGGCTATTGCCGATGCCGCGGACGTCGTCCGCCTCGAGGCCTCTGTCTCGTTCATCGACGCCGCAGCGACTCCGCTCGCAGCCGGGACTGCTCTGGCCGTGTTGAACAGGCTGAACCTCCGGCCCGGCGCATATCTCCTCGTGCTCGGCGCAAGTGGCGGCGTCGGCCTATTTCTGCTGCAACTCGCCGCCGCACGAGGGCTGTTCGCGGTCGGAGTCGGCCGGGACGCGATGCACGCCCAGATGCGCGCCTGTGGCGCACAAGCATGCATCAACTATTCCCAGGAGGATGTGCCGTCGCGAGCAATCGAGCTCGCGGGCGGGCAGGTCGATGCGATCGCGGATCT
>JAKEEW010000599.1 GCA_022616375.1 Sporichthyaceae bacterium | reverse complement strand
GGCCTGGGTCTGATGGCCGCCGAGGCGGCCTTCGAGGATGCGGGAGACCGAGTCGTAGCGGTACTCCTCCTCGGCCCAGCTCTTGACGTTGCCGGCGCCGTCGTAGGTGTAGGCGAGCGGCACGGCGAGCGGGCCGGTCTCGTCCTCGGCCAGAGCGAGCAGGTTGCTCGGGTGGGTGACCGAGAGCGACCCCGGGCGGCGCATCCAGTGCGGGTCGAGCCCCTGCGCGTAGGTGACGCCGTTGGCGTGCTCGACCTCGTTGAGCATGCCGTTGGCGTGGTAGGAGATCGAGTCCGCCCAGCCGGGCACACCGGTCAGCAGGCCGAGCTGGCGGGTGAAGCTCACGGTCCGGTTGCGCTTGCCGGCGGCGGTGCCGCAGGTCGACGTCATCTGCGTGCAAGTCGGGTAGGTCAGGCCGGCGACCAGTCCGAGGCCGTCGTAGCTCCAGCCCTGGGAGAAGCCCTGGCCGGTCGAGAGCGCGGTAGTGCGCAGCGAGACCCGGCCGCCGGTGCCGCCGTAGGTGTAGGTCTCGGTGACCGTGACGTCGAGCGCGTTGCCGTTGTCGGGATGGAGCACGTGGTTGTGGCGGAGCGCGGTCTTGATCTTGTTGCGCGAGCGGTCGGCGGCCGTGGCGCCGGTGCCGTAGGTGAATTCCTTGAGCAGCCGGCCGAGGCCCTGGGAATGCCACTCGCGGACGAGCGTCAGCCGCTCGGCGGCGTCGTAGGCGAACGCGAGGTCGAACGGTCCCTGGACCGGGCCGGTGCGCTTCCGGCCGGCGTGGCCGCGGGCGTCGTAGTCGGAGTAGACCGTGGTGCCGTTTTCGGGATGGGTCTCCGAGAGCAGGAACCCGCGGCCGTCGTAGACGAACGTGCGCTTCTGCACGAAGCCGTCGGCGTCCGTGAGCTTGACCGAGTCGAGCCGGCCGGCGGCGTCGTAGCCGTAGTCGGTGTTGCGGCTGGCGGCGGCCGGGCCGGACAGCTCGATGACCCGAGACAGGCGCCCCAGGTGGTCGGTCAGCTCGGTCGTGCCGTAGCGGCTCTCGCCGCCGGCGAGGTCGGTGCCGATCGAGACCTGGCGGGTCATCCGCCGGGCGCCGAAGTAGATCAGCTTCACCCAGTGGCGGTTGTCGCTCGGGTAGTCGGGCAGCTCGATCCGCCGCGGCCGGCCGAACGGATCGTGGTCCAAGAACCACGTCTTGTGCGGCAGGCTCCCGGGCGAGGCCCCGCGCTCGGTGACGTAGGTCTTCCACCCCAGGGCGTTGAAGCCGGTCTCGACCGCGGTCCAGCCGTGGCCGGGGATCTGGCGCTCGTCGCGCTGGACCCGGCCGAAGGGATCGTAGAAGACACGGCTCTGCTCGAGCACCGTCCCGCCCGTGCTGCCGTTGGGCCGGCGGGTGACGGTCACCTTCGCCGGGGTCGTGCCCGCGGCCGCGGCGTAGGCGATCTCGAGCCAGGCGTCGCCGCCGGAGCCGGGCTTGGCCCACACCAGCCGGCCCATGAGGTCGTACTCGTAGTTCGTGGTCAGCCCCGCGGGGTCGGTCGCGGAGGTCGCGAGCCCGGTGTCGGGGTCGATCGCGAGGTC
>JAKEEW010000598.1 GCA_022616375.1 Sporichthyaceae bacterium | reverse complement strand
TCGCCTTTCCTTCGTGCAGCGCCGCGTCCAGCACGCACACCGCGGCGGCGAAATCGCGACCGCTCACCAGCCGCGCCACGTCGATGGCGGTGCGCGCGGCAGTCGTGGTCGGCACGCCGAACCCGGTCGAGCAGCTGACCGGCCGGCAGCGGCGCCACGGTGAGATGGAGATCGGCGCGCCGGATCCGGCAGCCGTGTTCGGCGGTCAGCATCACCGCGGCGGGCAGACCCGCGGGGCGGGGCAGATCGTGCAGCACCGCGGCCGACCAGGCGCTGACCGCGGTGAACCGGCCCACCGCGAGCCGGGCCGCGGCAGCCTCCAGGAGGTGCCCGCGCATCGGGTCGGCCGCGTCCATCGACCAGCGCCGGGCAGTGCAGTAGACGCCTCGGCGCAGCATCCGCCAGTGGCCGGCCCGCAGCCGCGCCTCGACCTGGTAGCGCGAGTGGCCCGCGGCCCGCGCCGTCGCCGCGGTGAACACGTCAGGCAACTCGGCAGCTCAGCAGTGGTGAGCGCGCCGTCCACAGGGGCGTAACACAGCGGCCCCTCTCGTCCCGAGACGAGAGGGGCCGCGCCGATCCGACTTCAGTTCAACGGCGCGCGGTCCGCTTGGCCGCGGTCTTCTTCGCGGTCGTGCGCTTGGCCGTGGTCCGCTTCGCGGTGGTCCGCGCAGTGGTCTTCTTGGCCGTGGTGCGCTTGGCGGTGGTCCGCTTCGCGGTGGCCCGGGCCGTGCTCTTCCTCGCGGCCGGACGCCGGGGCGTTGCCTTGCGGGCGGTGGTCTTCTTGGCCGTCGTCCGCTTGGCGGTGGTCCGCTTGGCCGTAGACTTGCGGGCGGTGGACTTCTTTGCCGTCGTCCGCTTCGTGGTGGCCTTGCGGGCCGCCGTTGCCTTGCGGGTGGTTGCCTTCTTCGCGGTGGCCCGCTTCATGGTCTTCTTGGCGGCCACCTTCTTGGCGGTGGACTTCTTCGTGGTCCGCTTCGCGGCCGTCTTCTTGGCGGCGCGCGGCGCGGGCGCGGCGGCCGAGGCGACCACCGGCGGTGAGCTCACCTCAGCCCTGGGCATCCGCTCGGCCCCACTCACGTAGGACTTGAACGCCGCACCGGCCTTGAACTTCGGCACCGAGGTCTTCTTGACCCGCACCTGCTCGCCGGTGGCTGGGTTACGGGCGATACGAGCCTTGCGCTCCACCCGCTCGAATACGCCGAACCCGGTGATGGCGACCTTGCCCCCGTCGACTACGGCGCGGGTAACAGCATCGATCACGGATTCGAGCGCGTACCCGGCGGCACGCTTGTTTCCCTCGTAGCGCGACGCTAGCTCATCAATCAGCTGCGCTTTATTCACGGCTTCCCCTCCGGAAACGTTCACCGGACCACTCGTCCGGCATGAACGTGCACGGTAGGCCTATTACGCCCGTTACACAATCACCACGGCCCGTAATTCCATCTGGTGTCGCAAAGGTTCCATGAAAAGTGCGCCAACAGAGGCGGCTTTCCGTCAGCGATCGCCCGTATCCATATCGGTGATGCGGGCATCGAGTTCGGCGCGGAATCGCACCAGCCGGCGACGCGCGCGGGTCGAATCACGCTTCGCCGATTGGGTAATCGCGATGAGCCGGGCCTGCCACCGATCCCGCTCGTCGGGCTCGCAGGACAGTGCCTGGACCGCCGTGCTGGCCGCGCGAAGCTCCGCGGCGAGTGCGGTGTGGAACGGATCCGGGCCGGGCATCGAGGCGTGCCTCTAGGTGCCGCTGCCGGGAGCGGACAGTGCCGGCAGCCAGGCGGCGCGGCCGCGCTCGAAGTCGGAGACCGCAGCGTCGTGCCGCAGCGTCAGGTCGATGTCGTCCAGGCCCTCGAGCAGCCGCCAGCGGGTGTACGGGTCGATCGTGAAGCCCAGCCGCAGCGCTCCGGCGCGCACCTCGCAGACGTGCAGGTCGACGACCATCTCGTCCTGCGGCGCGGCCTCGATCCGGTCCCAGAGCGCCTCGATGTCGGCCTGGTGGAGCTGAGCGGCCAGCAGCCCGCCCTTGGCCGCGTTGCCCAGGAAGATGTCGGCGAACCGGGCCGACAGCACGGCGCGGAACCCGAAGTCGTGCAGCGCCCAGACCGCGTGCTCGCGCGACGAGCCGGTGCCGAAGTCGGGGCCGGCGACCAGGATCGAGCCACCGGCGTGCTCCGGCCGGTTGAGCACGAACCCCGGATCGCGCCGCCAGGCGGCGAACAGCCCGTCGGCGAACCCGGTCCGGGAGATCCGCTTGAGATACACCGCCGGGATGATCTGGTCGGTGTCGACGTTGCTACGCCGCAACGGGACGGCACGCCCGGTGTGGACGGTAAACGGCTGCACGGCGGGCTCCTCAGGCGAGATCGGCGGGGTCGGCGCGGTCGGCGGGTGCGGGCACCTCGGCGGGTGCGGGCACCTCGGCGGGTACCGGCACCTCGGCGGGTACCGGCACCTCGGCGGGCACCGGCACCTCGGCGGGTGCGGGCAGATCGGCCGGGCCGGCTAGCTGGCCGGCGACCGCGGTGGCCGCGGCCACCACCGGCGAGACCAGATGGGTACGCCCGCCGGGACCTTGGCGGCCCTCGAAGTTGCGGTTCGAAGTGGACGCGCTGCGCTGCCCCGGCAGCAGCTGGTCGGCGTTCATGGCCAGGCACATCGAGCAGCCGGCGTGCCGCCACTCGGCGCCGGCCCGGGTGAAGAGCTGGTCCAGGCCCTCCGCTTCAGCGGCCAGCCGCACCTGGGTCGACCCTGGCACCACCAGCATCCGGACCCCGTCCGCGACCCGGCGCCCGGCCAGCACCGCGGCCGCGGCCCGCAGGTCCTCGATCCGTCCGTTGGTACAGGAGCCGAGGAACACCGTGTCGACCGTGATCTCCCGCATCGGCGTGCCGGGCAGCAGGTCCATGTACTTCAGCGCGTCCTCGGCCGCAGCCCGCTCCCCCGGCTCGGCGAACCCGGCCGGCTCCGGCACCGCCGCGTCCAGCGGCACGGCCTGCCCGGGATTCGTGCCCCAGGTGACGTAGGGCGCGAGCTCGCCGGCGTCGATCACTACCTCGGTATCGAAGCGGGCGTCGGGATCGGTGTGCAGAGTCTGCCAGTGCGCCAGCGCGGTGTCCCAGTCGGTGCCGGCCGGCGCCTGTGGGCGGCCGCGCAGGTAGGCGTAGGTGGTCTCGTCCGGCGCGATCATCCCGGCCCGGGCACCGGCCTCGATAGACATGTTGCAGACCGTCATCCGGGCTTCCATGGACAGCGCCCTGATCGCCTCACCCCGGTATTCGATGACGTGCCCCTGGGCGCCGTTGGTGCCGACTCGGGCGATCACCGCGAGGATCAGGTCCTTGGCGGTCACCCCGGCCGGCAGCCGGCCGTTCACCGTGATCGCCATGGTGGCCGGCCGGGCGACCGGCAGGGTCTGGGTGGCCAGCACGTGCTCGACCTCGCTGGTGCCGATGCCGAACGCGAGCGCGCCGAAGGCACCGTGGGTGCTGGTGTGCGAGTCACCGCAGACGATGGTCAGGCCGGGCTGGGTGAGCCCGAGCTGCGGCCCGATCACGTGCACGATCCCCTGCTCGGCCGAGCCCATGGCGTGCAGGGTCAGTCCGAACTCGGCGCAGTTGCGACGCAGTGCCTCGACCTGGGCCCGGGACACCGGATCGGCGATCGGTCCGGTCGCGGTGTCGGTCGGGACGTTGTGGTCCTCGGTGGCCAGGGTCAGATCGGGCCGGCGGACCCGGCGGCCGGCCGCGCGGAGCCCGTCGAAAGCCTGCGGGCTGGTCACCTCGTGCAGCAGGTGCACGTCGACGTAGAGCAGGTCGGGCTCGCCGGCGACGCGCCGGACCAGATGGGCGTTCCAGACCTTCTCCGCCAAGGTTCGGCCCATGCGCTGATCTCCTTCGGGAGGCTGCGGCACCAGGGTTCCATGCCGATCACGTCGAGTGCTTGATATCTCGTATATCGAGACGGCAGTATCAGAGCATGGACAACAGTAGTGGAGTCGGGGTGCTCGACAAAGCCGCGGTGGTGTTGGGCGCGCTGGAGGCCGGTCCCGCCACGTTGGCCAACCTGGTCACGGCAACCGGCCTGGCCCGCCCGACCGCGCACCGGCTCGCGGTCGCACTCGAACACCACCGGCTGGTGGCCAGGGACATCCAGGGCCGGTTCGTGCTCGGTCCGCGGCTGGGTGAGCTGGCCGCGTCGGCCGGGGAGGACCGGCTGCTCGCGGCCGCGGTCCCGGTGCTCGCGATGCTGCGGGACGAGACCGGGGAGAGCGCTCAGCTGTTCCGCCGGCAGGGCCAGCACCGGATCTGCGTGGCCGCGTCGGAACGACCGGCCGGCCTACGCGACACGGTTCCGGTCGGTGCGACGCTTCCGATGACCGCCGGCTCGGCCGCCCACGTGCTGCTTGCCTGGGAGGAGCCCGACCGGCTGCACCGCGGCCTGCGGGACGCCAGGTTCACCGCGACCACGCTGGCCGGGGTGCGCCGGCGGGGTTGGGCGCAGTCGGTGGCCGAGCGCGAGCCCGGCGTCGCCTCGGTCTCCGCACCGGTGCGGGGTCCGTCCAACCGGGTGGTCGCGGCGGTCTCGGTATCCGGTCCGATCGAGCGGCTGACCCGGCAACCCGGCCGGTTGCACGCGGTGGCGGTGGCAGCCGCAGCCCAGAAGCTCACCGAGGCCCTGCGCCGGGCCAAGTAGGCGACGCACGTAGCCGCGCCAAATAGCCAACGGCTACGGCGCCTGGTCACCCAGCAGCTCGCCGAGCAGCGCCGCGGCCAGCTGCGAGCGGCCGGCGTTGGGCACGCAGACGAACCGGACCTCCGGGGTCTTCCGGGCTCCGCTATCCGACCCGGCCGGCCAGCGCCGGGGTCCGGCCGAGCACCGCGGCGAGCCGATCGAGCGCCTCAGGGATCAGCCGGTAGTAGACCCAGGTGCCCCGCCGTTCGGAGCTGACCAACCCGGCCTCCCGCAGCACCTTCAGGTGGTAGGACATGGTCGGCCCGCTCAGGTCGAAGCTCTCGGTCAGGTCGCACACGCACGCCTCGTCGGCCTGGGCCGCGATCAGCGAGAACAACCGCAACCTGACCGGATCGGCCAGCGCCTTGAACATCGCGGCCAGATCGGTGGCCTGGTCCTCCGCGAGGGGCGAATCGGTCATCGGGGAGCAGCAGGCGGCCGCCGACTCGATCAGCGTGAGCTCCGTCTTCTTTGACATACCTCTAAGTTGACAGACATCTAGGCAAAGCGCCAAACCTGAGCCGGCCAAGCCGGACGCCAGCTGCTGCGCCTGAGAGCGATGCCGCTAGAACCAACCGATCCCCGCGGTCCAAGACAGGTCTGCGGGGATCGTTCGGTAGCCCCGACCGGATTCGAACCGGCGCTACTGCCTTGAGAGGGCAGCGTGCTAGGCCGCTACACAACGGGGCCGCGCTGTGCGGTGAGTAAACCGCGGACTGGAAACCGTACCCGGCCCAGCCGGGACGGATCCAATCGAGCTGGGGTACCAGGACTCGAACCTAGACTAACGGAGCCAGAATCCGTCGGGCTGCCAATTACCCCATACCCCATCGGCACTCCGCCCAGGGCGACGAGCCGTTGACGAGAATACCTGACCCCGGCAGGCCGACCAAACCCAAAGATCGGATCGGGCCGACGCTCAACTACAGCTCGCCGAGCGAGCCGATCCTGATCACACCGGGCGGCAGCTCGACCGGACCGGAGCCCGAACGGCCCGCACCGTTGGTGCGGTCGAGCCATACCCCGATCATGCCGGCATCCCGGGCGCCGACCGCGTCGGTGCCGAGCCGGTCACCGACATACATGGTCCGTTCCGGCGGCACCCCGAGCGCGGCGCAGCCGGCCAGGAAGATCCGCGGATCTGGCTTGCCACGGATCTCGTCGGACACCGAGATGACGACCGGGAACCGTTGGTCGAGCCCGGCCGCGGCGAGCTTGACGATCGTCATCTGCGGGACGTTGTTGGTCACCACTCCGGTCGATACCGATCCGTCGGCCAACCTCGTCAGGCACGGTTCGACATCCGGGTAGAGCTCGATCGCCCGCGCGCACCCCGCCCAGATCCGCGCGAACCAATGGTCCGACTCCGCGTCGTCGGCCGGCTCGGCAGCGCCGAGCCACCGCAACAGGTCGCGCAGCCGGGCCCGCCGCTGCCCGATCCAGTCCAGCTCGCCGGCCAGAAACCGGTCGTAGTACAGCTCTTCCAGGCGCAGCCATTCGGCATACATGACTGCCTCGTCGACCGAAACGCCCAGCTCGGCGACGAAGTCGACGATCCCGCGGCGGCGGGCGGCTAAGTAGTCGATCAGCGTGTCGTCGACGTCGAACAGCACCGCATCGACTCGATGCGCCAGGACCAGGTTCATCCAGTCGGGATCCGGTCCAGCGCGGCCTGCAGCCGGCTCAGCGAGCGGTTCCGGCCGAGCAGCTCCAGCGACTCGAACAGCGGCGGCGACACCCGGCGACCGGAGATCGCAACCCGGACCGGGGAAAACGCGATCTTCGGCTTGAGCCCGAGCTTGTCGATCAGGGCGGTCCGCAGCGCTGACTCGATGTCGGCGGTGGTCCACTCGCCGAGCCCGGCCAGTGCGGCGTGTGCGGCCTCCAGCGCCGGCCTGGACTCCGGGGTCAGCAGCCGAGACGCGGCCTCCGGCTCGACCGAAAAGTGCGCGTCGTCCACCAGCAGGAACCCGAGCATCTCGGCGGCCTCGGTCAGCCGGACCGTGCGCTCCTGGATCAGCGGCGCGCCACCGGAGATGATCCGCAGCTCGGCCTCGGTGGGCGGCTGCGCCACCAGACCCGCGGTCTGCAGGAACGGGGTGATCCGGGCGGCGAAGTCGGCCGGCTCCAGTGCTCTGATCCAGTCCCCGTTGATCGCCTCGAGCTTCTTCATGTCGAACCGGGCGGCGTTGCGGTTGACCCGTTCCAGGGTGAAGTCGCGGGCCATCTCGGCCAGCGAGAAGAACTCCCGGTCCTCCCCCGGCGACCAGCCGAGCAGCGCCAGGTAGTTGCACATCGCCTCGGGCAGGAAGCCGTGCTGGCGGTACCAGCCGATGGTGATCGCGCCGTGCCGCTTGGACAGCTTCGCGTTGTCCTGGCCCATCACGAACGGCAGGTGGGCGAACTGCGGCAGGTCGTCCTCGGCGACTCCCATCGCCCGGTAGACGGCCACCTGGCGCGGGGTGGAGGAGAGCAGGTCCTCGCCGCGCACCACGTGGGTGATCTCCATGAGCACGTCGTCCACGGCGACCGCCAGTGTGTAAAGCGGGTAGCCGTCGGCGCGGACCAGCACGAAGTCGGGCACCAGCCGGTTGTCGAAGCTCACCTCGCCGCGGACCAGGTCGGTGAACGTGGTAGTGCCCTCGGGCATCCGGAACCGGACCGTGGGCACCCGGCCCTGCGCCTCGAACGCGGCCCGATCCGCATCGGTCAGATCCCGGCAGCGCCCGTCGTAGCCGGGCGGCCGGCCGGCCGCCCTGGCCGCCTCCCGCCGCTCCTCGAGCTCCTCAGGCGTGCAGTAGCAGTGGTAGGCGTGCCCTTCGTGGAGGAACCGCCGGGTCCACTCCCGGTAGGTGTGCATCCGCTGGCTCTGCAGGTAAGGCCCGTAGCCGCCGCCCACCTCAGGGCCCTCGTCCCAGTCCAGGCCGAGCCAGCGCATCGACTCGATGGCCGCGTGGATGTACTCGTCGGTGACCCGGGTCCGGTCGGTGTCCTCGATCCGGAACACGAACGTGCCGCCGGTGTGCCTGGCGTAGGCCCAGTCGTAGAGCCCGGTGCGGATGTTGCCCACGTGCAGGTCACCACTGGGGGATGGCGCGAACCGAACGCGGACCGGCTTGTCAGCCACGGGAGATCACCCGGTTGGTGAGAGTTCCGATGCCGTCGATGCTCACCGAGACCTCGTCCCCGGGCCGCATCGAGCCGACCCCGGCCGGCGTCCCGGTGAAGATCACATCGCCGGGCAGCAGGGTGAAGGCCTGCGAGATGTAATTAATCAAGTGAGGTACTGAAAAGATCAGGTCCTTGGTCCGGCCGTGCTGCCGGGGGGTGCCGTTCAGGCTGGTGGTCAGGCCCTGGTCGGTCGGGTCGAATTCGGTCTCGATCCACGGGCCGAGCGGGGCGAAGGTGTCGAAACCCTTCGCCCTGGCCCATTGGCCGTCCCGGCGCTGCAGGTCCCGCGCGGTCACGTCGTTGCCGCAGGTGTAGCCGAAGATGACCTCGCCGGTCCGGTCCAGCGGGACATCCCGGCAGATCCGGCCGATCACGACCGCGAGCTCGCCCTCGTAGTGCACCTCGGCCGAGGCCGGTGGGTAGCTGATGCCGTCGTTCGGGCCGATCACCGCGGTGTTGGGCTTGATGAACAGGATCGGTTCGGCCGGCGGCTGGGCGCCCATCTCGGCCGCGTGGTCGGCGTAGTTCCGCCCGACGCCGACGATCTTGCTTCGCGGGATCACCGGGGCCAGCAGCCGGACCTCGGCCAGCGGATGGCGGTCGCCGGTGAACTGGATCGGCCGGTACAGCGGATCGCCTTCGATCTCCGCGAGCACCTCGCTGCCCGCCTCGCCCTCGACCACGCCGTAGCGCGGCTCGCCCTCCGGCGTGGAGAACCTCGCGATGCGCACCGGACTCGTTCACCCCTTCGCTGCCTGGCCATCCGGGCTCGATGAGTCGACCGGGATGCCGCAGAGGCTACCGCTAGTCGGTCCGGTCGCCGCCGGTGCCCGGCGGGCTGGCGGTGATCCGGTCCCGGTCCGCATAGATGTTGAACCGCCGGCCGCGGACGAAACCTACCAAGGTCATCTCGAAGTCCTTGGCCAGCGCGACCGCGAGCGAGGACGGCGCCGACACAGCGGCCACCACCGGGATCCGGGCGGCCAGCGCCTTTTGCATGATCTCGTAGCTGGCCCGGCCGCTGACCATCAGCAGCGAGTGCTCCAGCGGCAGCTGTCCGGCCAGCAAGGCCCAGCCGATCAGCTTGTCCACCGCGTTGTGCCGCCCGACGTCCTCGCGCACCGCGACCACCTCGCCGGTGGCGCTGAACAGACCGGCGGCATGCAGGCCACCGGTCTTGGCGAACACCGCCTGGGCGGCACGCAGCCGCTCCGGCAGCTCCCAGACCGTGGCCGGGTCGACCGCCGGGCCGGCCGGCGCCGGCGCACACCCGCGCAGCCGCAGCGCCTCCAGGCTCTCCTTGCCGCACACCCCGCAGGCGCTGTTGACCAGGAAGTGCCGGTCCATCGCGGGCAGCTCGGGCAACGGGCCGGTCAGCGCCACGGTGACCACGTTGTAGCGCTGCTCCTCGTCCAGTTCCGGATCGGTGCAGTAACTGATCCGGCCGACCTGACCTGGCCCGGTGAGCACGCCCTCGCCGTAGAGGAACCCGGCCGCGAGCTCGAAGTCCCGGCCCGGCGTGCGCATGGTCACCGCGACGGTGCGCTGCGCACCGCCGGCCGCCTGCAGCCGGATCTCCATCGGCTCCTCGGTGGCCAGCACGTCCGGGCGCTGGGCGGCTCCGGTGTCGGACACCACGGTGATCCTGGCCCGGGTGCTCGGCCCCGGCCGTAGTTCGGATGCGCGGGTCGTCATGGCCGGGTCAGCCGGACCACGGCGTTGTAGTCGGGGATGCCGGCCTGGGCAGACCGGCGCCGCCGATCCAGCAGCACCTCGGCCTCCGGCCAGTGCATCTGCAGGTTGCCCGGTGCGACCGGCGCGACCATGAGCCGGCCCGGCATCGAGCCGGCCGAGCTGGTGACCAGCACCGCGTCGCCGTCGGCCAGACCGAGCCGCTCGGCGTCCGCGGCGTTGATCAGCACGCTGTCCCGATTCGCTCCGGTGAGGGCGTCCTTGCGCTCCTGGACCATGCTGTTGAACTGCTTGCCGCGCCGGGTGGCCAGCACGAACTCGTCCGGACCGCGGACCGCCCGCTTGGGTAGCGGCACCACGCTGAAGTGCGCCTTGCCGTCCGCGGTCGGAAACTGCCAGCCGGCACACAGGTGCGGGCCGCCGTACTGGACCGAGTCGCCGAACTCGCGCAGGTTCTCGATCCCGGCATACATCGGGACGGTCTGCCCGATCTCGGCCCGGATCGCCGGGGTGCCGGTGAACCGCACCGCGTCGGCGAGCTCCGGCCGGGTCCGGGCCGCGATCTCGGTGAACATCCGCCACTCCGGCCAGGCCGCGGGTACTAGCGGGGACGGCGCCTCGACCTGCGGGCTGAAGATGATCCGGCGCTCGGTCGAGGTCTGGGTCACCCCGCCTTCGACCTCGTACCTGGTCTGGGCAGGAAGCACAATCACCTCGTTGCCAGGGGAGGTCAGCATCTGGCTGGACAGGCAGATGTCGATGTGCACCCGCAACGGGATCCGGGCCAGCGCCTGCGCGCAGTAGTCGGGATCGGGCAACACCTCGAGGAAGTTGCCGCCGGAACTGATGAACACGTCGAGCTCACCGGCGAACGCGGCGTCGATCATCTCCGGTGCGGTCCGGCCCGGCGAGTCCGGCACCTCGAACCCCCAGACCTCGCCGAGCTGGGCGGCATTGCGCGGGTTGACCGTGAGCCCGCCGGGCAGCGCGGTCGCGTACGCGCCCATCTCGGCCCCGCCCTGCACCCCGGAGTGCCCGCGGATCGGCATCAGCCCGCTCCCCGGTCGCCCTACGAACCCTTTCGACAGCCCCAGGTTGATGATGGCCCGGACCGCGTCCTCGGCCTCGACGTGCTGGGTGACGCCCATGCTCCAGACCAGCACCGCCCGGTCGGCCTCGTGCAGCATCCGGGCGAACTCGGCCATCTCCTCCCGGCTGGTTCCGGCCAGCGCCTCCAGCTCGGCCCAGTCCTGGCCGGCCAGCGCGGCCGCCAGCTCGGCGAACCCGCTGGTTTGGTCGCGGACGAATCCGTCGTCCAGCCAACCGTTGGCGATCATGTGCTTGAGCGTGCCGTTGAGGAACCCGATGTCACCGCCGGTGTCGATGAGGAAGAACCGGTCGGTGATCTTCGTGCCGAACACCGCGCTCTCCACGTTGGACGGCACCCAGTAGCGCTCCATACCGGGCTCGCGGTAGGGGTTGACCGAGACGACCTTCGTGCCGGTCTTCTTCGCGTGGTAGAGGTACTTCATCGAGACCGGCTGGTTGTTGGCCGGGTTGGAGCCGATGAACACGACCAGGTCGGAGCCGATCCAGTCGGTGTACGAGCAGGTGGTCGCGGCCACCCCGAGGGCTTCCTTGAGCCCGAACGTGCTGGGCGAGTGGCAGATCCGGGCCGCGTTGTCGATCGACCCGACGCCGAGCGCGCGCATCGACTTCTGCGCGGCGTAGTAGGTCTCGTTGACCGTGCCCCGGCTGGTCAGGTAGGCGCCGACCCGATCGGGCCCGGCTGCCCTGATAGCGGCCGCGATCCGGTCCAGTGCCTGGTCCCAGGAGATCTCGGTGAAGCCGGGCTCACCGCGCCGGCGCAGCATCGGGTAGGGCACCCGGCCAAGCGCCCGCAGCTGCGCACCCCGCAGCCCGCGCAATCCCTCGACATCGGCGAGCGCGCCCGGCTCGACCGGCGGCATCGTGTTCAGCCGCAGCAGCCGCAGCCGGATGTTGCACAGGTGCACCTCGCGCATCGTCCAGTCCCGGATGCCCTTGGTGCCCAGGGCGCAGCCGTCGCAGGTGCCGCGGCGCAGGATCCGCCAGGCGTAGCGCAGCTGGTCCCGGTTCTCCCGGACCGCGCGGACCAGCTCCTGGTAGTTGTTCGGCCGCCCCTCACCGAGCCCGAACGGTTTGCGACTCGCCCAGTTTGCCGGGTCGATCAGCTTCTTCCGCCGCCGCTTGACCCGCGGCCCGTCGCCTCGCCGGTCGGTACTGGTCGTCATGCTGGTGAGGCTACGCCGCCTACCTCCGGATCATTACTGACGGTCTGGGCAGACAAATCGGTCAAACTGGGTGATCGTTTGTTCATACCGCGGGTAATGATCAGGAACTCTGGAGCAGGCCATAGACGATGGCGTCGGACAGCGCCCGCCAGGAGGCCTCGATGACGTTCTCGTGCACCCCGACCGTGCTCCACTCGGTGGTGCCGTCCGAGGTGCGGACCAGCACCCGGGTCACCGCGCCGGTGCCGTGCGCGCCTTCCAGGATCCGCACCTTGTAGTCGACCAGCTCGAGCAACGCGAGCTGCGGGTAGAGCTGCTCGAGCGCCTGCCGCAACGCCACGTCGAGCGCGTTCACCGGCCCGTTGCCCTCGCCGGTGGCGACGATCCGCTCCCCCTTGACCCAGAGCTTGACCGTGGCCTCGGCGACCAGGCCGCCGTCCGGCCGGCGCTCGTCGATGACCCGGTACGACTCGAGCGCGAAGAACGCCGGCCGGCCGCCGGCTACCTCGTCGCGCAGCAGCAGCTCGAACGACGCGTCGGCGGCCTCGAACGAGTGCCCGGCCGCCTCCAGTGCCTTGACCCGCTCGGCCACCCGACCCAGCGCCGCCGGGTTACCGGACAGGTCAAAGCCGAGCTCGCGGCCCTTGAGCTCGACGCTGGCCCGGCCGGCCAGCTCGGAGACCAGGGTGCGCATGTCGTTGCCGACGGTGGCCGGATCCACGTGCTGGTAGAGGTCCGGGTCGATCCGGACCGCGCTGGCGTGCAGTCCGGCCTTGTGCGTGAACGCGGACTGGCCCACGTACGGCTGGTGCTGGTTCGGCGGCAGGTTGGTCACCTCGGCGACCGCGTGCGCGATCCTGGCCATCTCCCCGAGCCGGCCGGCCGGCAGCACCGGGCGGCCCTGCTTGAGCTCCAGGTTCGCCACCACCGAGAACAGGTTCGCGTTGCCGCAGCGCTCGCCGTAGCCGTTCGCGGTGCCCTGCACGTGGGTCACCCCGGCGTCCACCGCGGCCAGCGAGTTGGCCACCGCGCAGGCCGCGTCGTCGTGGCAGTGGATGCCCAGCCGGGCCGCCGTGGCACTGCCCACCTTGTGCACGATCTCGGCGAGCCGGGTGGGCAGCATGCCACCGTTGGTGTCGCAGAGCGCGACCACGTCGGCGCCCGCCTCGACCGCGGTCCTGACCACCGCGAGCGCGAACGCCGGGTCGGCCAGGTAGCCGTCGAAGAAGTGCTCGGCGTCGAGAAACACCCGCTGCCCCTCGGCCCGCAGGTGGGATACCGTGTCCTTGATCATCTCAAGGTTCTCGCGGGGCGTGGTCCGCAGCGCTTTCTCGACATGGCGACCGTGCGACTTCGCCACCAAGGTGACAACCGGCGCGCCCGAATCGCGCAGCGCGGCTACCTGCGGATCGTCGGCGGCCTTCGCATGCGGGCGGCAGGTCGCGCCGAACGCGGCGAGCTGTGCCTGCTTCAGTTGAAGCTCGGTCCGGGCGCGCCGGAAGAACTCGGTGTCTTTCGGGTTCGCACCCGGCCAGCCACCCTCGATGAACCCGACCCCGAGCTCGTCCAGGTAGCCGGCGATGGCCAGCTTGTCGGCGACCGACAGGGACAGCCCTTCCTGCTGGGCGCCGTCGCGCAGGGTCGTGTCGTAGACGTGGAAGCTGTCGTCGCGGGGAACCATCGGTGCGGACCTTTCGAGCGGTTGTGCGCGGAATCTCCGGAAAACAAAAGACCCCTCGCGGGTGCGAAGGGTCTGCGCGCGGGCTGTGGTCGAGCTAGCCGGCGCGCCTGCCAATAATCGGCGAGTAGTGGGCCATCGCTTCGCAGTCTGGCACACCTTCCGGCTGGAACCGATCCGGCCGGCACGGAGTACCCGACACATGAGGACTATGCGGTGTTTCGCGACGGTCACCGCCCTCACTGCCCTGGCGGCAGTCGGGGCAGTCGGGTTCGGCCCGACGGCATGGGCCAAGGGACCGACTGCTGCCACGGTCGACGGACCCGGCCTGGCCAAGCCGGTCGACATCGACCTCGGCATGCACGGCGAGAACGATCCGCAGTACGTCGAGCTGATGGACGCGTCCCAGGTGTTCTACCTGGGCGCCAGGACCATGTGCCGGCTGGCCGAAGCACCGGCCGGCGATCTGGGCCCGCGCTACCGGCTGACCTGGCGCGGATGCCCGGCCTCGGCAGCTACTACGGCGTCGACCACGGCGCCCTGCGCGGACCGCTCCGGCAGGACTTCTACCCGGATGCGCCGGACGGTCCGCTGACCCACATACCCGGCTCCACCACCTGGGTTCGCACGTTCCACGAGGCCACCGGTTGGTGGAAAGCACTGTCCAAGGACGCCGGCTCGGCCGGTCGCAGCGCTCCCGACCGGGTCAGCATCGACGGTCCGCGGCTGACTGGGACGGTCCGGGTCGACACCGCCCAGGCGGACACCAGCACGCCGGTGCGGTTCTTCCAGGAGTCGGGGATGGCCGACGTCACGCTCTGGGGCGGCGCGGCGTGCCGGGAGTCCGCGGCGCCGACCACCGCGCTCGGGCCCGGCTACACCGTCACCTGGACCATGGGTGCCGACGACTGGGGCGTGCAGGAGGTCTATCCGTTCGCCGACGGTGGACCTGTCGTGCACGACATCGAGATCGCCTGGAACAGCGCCGCGGTTGCCGGATGGTTTAGGGCCGACCGCGACCTGCTGGCGCTGTGGGACAAGCTCGGCCTGCCGTCCAAGGCGGAGGCGACCGCGGGCGCCGCGGTGGCCCCGGCCCCGGCCCTGGCCGCGGCCACTGCTCCGGTCGCGGTCTCCGGAGACGCCGGTCGCACCGGCGACCCGGTCTGGACCGGTGGCTGGTTGGCGCTGCTGGCGCTCGGCACCACGGCGTTGCTCGCTGCCGGCGGTTGGTTCGGCATACGCTGGCGTCGCCATGGACAGCCCATCCCCGACCGTGACAATCCGCCCGGCGACGCCGGATGACGCGGACTACGTCCGCCGCATCCTGGTGGACAGCTGGGAGTCGACGAAACTCGCCAGACTCGGTGAGCTGATCGACGCCGCCGAGTGTCCGGCGCTGATTGCCGAGACCGACGGGGAAGCCGTCGGGCTGCTGACCTACCACGTCGACGGGCGCGGGCTCGAGGTCGTGTCGATCGACTCGCAGTACACCGGAACCGGCGTGGCCACCGGGCTGCTCGCAGCCGCGGCCGAGGCGGGCCGGCAGGAGGGCGCGGCCCGGCTCTGGCTGATCACCACCAACGACAACACCGGCGCGCTGCGGTTCTATCAGCGGCGCGGCCTCGACCTGGTCGCGCTGTACCGCGACGCGGTGGCGGTCAGCCGGACGCTGAAGCCGCAGATCCCGGACCGCGGTGCGCACGGCATCCCGATCCGGCACGAGCTCGAGCTCGAGCTCCGCCTGGACCGGGGCCAGGTGATCGGCCGGATCTAGGCCGGCGCGCCGCTAGGTGATCTGGTGGACCCAGCCGTGCGAGTCGGGGGCTTCGCCGTGCTGGATGTCCAGGAGTGCGTCGCGCAACCGGCGGCTGACCGGGCCGATCTCGCCGTCACCGATCATCCACTCGGCGCCGAGCCGCTTGACCTGGGCAACCGGGGTGATCACCGCGGCGGTGCCGCAAGCGAAGACCTCGGTGATGGTCCCGTTGGCGTTGCCGGCCTGCCACTCGTCGGTGGAGATCCGACCCTGCTCGACCGAGTAGCCGAGGTCCTTGGCCAGCGTGAGCAGCGAGTCCCTGGTCACGCCCGGCAGCAGCGTGCCGGTCAGCGATGGCGTGACCAGCTTCGCGTTCGGGCCGGAGCCGTAGACGAAATACAGGTTCATTCCGCCCATCTCTTCGGCCCAGCGGTGCTCCACCGCGTCCAGCCAGACCACCTGGTCGCAATCCTGCTCCGCGGCCTGCGCCTGGGCGACCAAGGAGGCGGCGTAGTTGCCGGCGCACTTCGCCTCGCCGGTGCCGCCGGGTGCGGCCCTGGTGTACTCCTCGGACAGCCACACCGACACCGGCGCCAGCCCGCGCGGGAAGTAGGCCCCGGCCGGCGAGGCGATGAGCATGTACAGGTAGGTCGAGGACGGCCGCACGCCGAGCCCGACATCGGTGGCAATCATGAACGGGCGCAGGTAAAGAGCCTGCTCCCGGTTCTGCGGCACCCAGGCCTGGTCCTGCTTGACCAGGGCCTCGATCGAGCCCATGAACGCCGCCTCGGGCAGCGGCGGCATCGCCATCCGGGCGGCCGAGCGCTGGAACCGCGAGGCGTTCTCCCAGGGCCGGAACAGCGCCAGCGAGTCGTCGACCCGGCGGTACGCCTTGAGCCCCTCGAAGATCGCCTGGCCGTAGTGCAACGTCATCACCGCCGGGTCGAGCTCGAGCGGCCGGTACGGATGCAGCTGGGCGTCGTGCCAGCCGCGCTCGGCCGACCAGGAGATGGTCACCATGTTGTCGGTGAAGTACCGGCCGAAACCCGGGTCGGCCATCTGGCGGACCCGCTGCTCGTCGGGCAGCGGAGTCTCGGTGGGCCGAAGTTCGATCTCGAAGTCACTGCCGGGTGCCAGGGTCATGAGTCCGCATCCTTCCCCGTCTTGCCGTTGCCATCCAGCCGCGCCGGGTCGAGCGGCACCCACCTGGGGGACGGCGGGTGCCGGTCGAGTGCTCTGCTGGGAACGGTAGCCGACCCTGTCCAAAATGTGGACAGCGCGGTTGGCCGGGCGGCGCTACCCCGCCGAAACCGGCCTATCCGGGATCGGTGATCCGGCGTGCGATCGCCTCGCCGATCTGCGCGGTGGACCGGCGCGTGGCCGATCCGGCACTGGCACCGGTGCCCCGGCCGGCCAGGTCCGCGGCCACCGCGGCCTCCACGTCGGCCGCGGCCGCGGCCAGCCCGAGATGGTCGAGCAGGAGCGCGACCGACAGGATCGTCGCGGTCGGGTCGGCGATCCCCTCCCCGGCGATGTCCGGGGCGGATCCGTGCACCGGCTCGAACATCGACGGATGGGCCTGGCTGGGATCGATGTTGCCGCTGGCCGCGAGCCCGATCCCGCCGGCGATCGCGGCTCCGAGGTCGGTGAGGATGTCGCCGAACAGGTTGTCGGTGACGATCACGTCGAACCGCCGTGGCGTGGTGACGAAATACATCACGGCCGCGTCGGCGTGGCAGTAGTCCACCGCGACCTCGGGAAACTCGCCGGCCACCGCGTCCACTACCCGCTGCCACAGCCCGCCCGCATTGACCAGCACGTTGGTCTTGTGGACCAGGGTCAGGTGCCGGCGCGGCCGGTTGGCGGCCCGCTGGAACGCGTCCCTGACCACCCGCTCGACGCCGAACGCGGTGTTCAGGCTTTCCTCGGTCGCGACCTCGTGCCGGGTGCCCCGGCGCAGCGTTCCGCCGGCGCCGGCATACGGGCCCTCGGTCCCCTCCCGGACGACGATCATGTCGATGTCCTCGGGATCGACCGCGGCGAGCGGGCTGGACACACCCGGGTACAGCCGGACCGGGCGCAGGTTCACGTGGTGGTCGAGCTCGAACCGCAACCGCAGCAGCAGACCGCGCTCGAGCACCCCGCTCGGTACGCCGGGATCGCCGACCGCACCGAGCAGGATGGCGTCGTGCTCACGAAGCTCGGCGAGCACGGTGTCGGGCAGCATCTCACCGGTGGTGTGCCACCGGCGGGCGCCGAGGTCGTAGCCGGTCGGCTCGACCTTGATCCGGTATTTCGCGGCGACTGTCTCGAGCACCGCGAGTCCCTGGGCGACGACTTCGGGACCGATCCCGTCGCCCGGGATGACCGCGAGCCGGATCCGATCGGGTGTGCTCATTCGCCGCCCTGGTCCCGGCGGTCCATCGACTCCTGGATGGCTTGGCGGAACAGCTCCTGCTCCTCGATCTCCGGGTTCGGCGCGTTAACCGTCATGACGGTCATGGCTTGGGGCTCCTCATCGCAGTTCGCTTGGCTTGGTAGACCGGTCGGCCACACACCGCCTCCGCGACGGGGAGCCGACCGATTCAGGCCCCGTCGCGGCAGCGAAGGATGAGTACGAACCGCATGAGGGGTACGACGCTAACGTGCCGCAGCGGCGCTGTCTCGTTCTGTGGCCACGCGTCTCGCATATCGAGACAGGCACGCGGTGGCACAGCGGCACAGATCAGGGCAGATCGACGGTCCGGCCGTACTCGGCGCCCACCTCGCGAATGAGCGCCGCAGCCACCTGGGCCGGAATCTCGGAGTCGACGGTCATCCCGAGCAGGGCCAGCCCGCCCCTGGTGACCCGGGACACCTGCATGCCGGCGATGTTGACCCCGGCATCGCCGAGGTGCCGGCCGACGATGCCTACCACGCCGGGCCGGTCGACGTAGCGCAGGAACATCATGTGGTCGGTCGGCTCCAGCTCCAGGTCGAACCCGTCCAGCGCCACGATCTTCTCGATGTGCCGGGGACCGGACAGCGTGCCGGACACACTGACGGTCTGCCCGTCACCCAGCATGCCGCGCACGGTGATCAGGTTGCGCCAGTCCGGGGACTCCGAGCTGGTGGTAAGTCTGACCTCGACCCCGCGCTCGGCCGCCAGCAGCGGCGCGTTCACGTAGGACACCGTTGCGCTTTCCACCACGTCGGTGAACACGCCCTTGAGCGCGGCCAGCTCGAGCACCTTCACGTCGTGCTGGGTGATCTCGCCGCGCACCTCGATGTCGAGCTGGGCGGCCACTCCACCGGCGAGTGCGGTGAAGATCCGGCCCAACCGCTCGGCCAGCGGGATGCCGGGCCGGATGTCCTCGGCGATCGTGCCGCCCTGGACGTTGACCGCGTCCGGGACCAGCTCACCGGCCAGCGCCAGCGCGACCGAGCGGGCCACCGCGGTGCCCGCCTTCTCCTGCGCCTCGTGCGTGCTCGCGCCCAGGTGCGGGGTCACCACCACGGTGTCGAACTCGAACAGCGGCGACTCGGTGCACGGCTCGGTGGCGAACACGTCGATGCCGGCGCCGGCGACCCGGCCGTCCTTGAGCGCGAGATAGAGCGCATCCTCGTCCAGGATCCCGCCCCGGGCCGCGTTGATGATCCGTACCGTCGGTTTGACCAGCCGCAACTGCTCGTCGCCGATCAGCCCTACGGTCTCCGGGGTCTTGGGCAGGTGGACCGAGATGAAGTCGGACTCGCGCAGCAGCTCGTCCAGTGGCACCAGCCGGACGCCGAGCTGGGCCGCCCTGGCGGTCGGGATGTAGGGATCGTACGCGATCAGCTCTACCCCGAAGCCGGCCAGCCGGGACGCCACCAGCACCCCGATCCGGCCCAGCCCGACGATGCCGACGACCTTGCCGTGCAGCTCGGTCCCGGTGAAGCGGGCCCGTTGCCAGCGGCCGCCCTTGAGGGTTTGGTCAGCCGCGGCGACGTTGCGTGCGGTTGCCAGCAGCAGCGCGACCGTGTGCTCGGCAGCCGACACGGTGTTGGACTGGGGCGCGTTCACCACCATCACGCCGGCCCGGGTCGCGGCCGCCACGTCGACGTTGTCCAGGCCCACCCCGGCCCGCGCGATCACTTTCAGGGCAGGCGCGGCGGCGATCGCTTCGGCGTCCAGCCGGGTCGCGCTGCGCACGATCACCGCGGCCGCGTCGGCGAGCGCGGGCAGCAGCGCGGCGCGGTCGGCACCGTCCACGTGGCGGATCTCGAAGCTGCCCGCGAGCAGTTCCAGTCCGGCCGGGGACAGCTCCTCGGCAACGAGAATGACGGGCTTGCTCACAGCTGCTGGGTTCCTCACCACGATCCGGGGAAGCTGGTCAGTCTAGCCCGGGCCGCGGGCGCGGGCCCTGTGGACAACGACCACATCCCAGATGAGCACCGCACACTTGGCGGATGGATCCGGCAAGCGTGGTGCATCGACGCGGTGGTGCGGCGCGGTGGGCCGATCTTCGCGAGGCCGGAGTCAGCCGCGCCGGCCTCATCAACGCGATGGCCGCCGGTTCGCTGATCCGCGCCGGCCGCGGCACCTATGCGCTGCCGAACACCGACTGGCCGATCGTCGCGGCAAGCGTCGTCAACGGGTTCCTGTCACACGTGTCAGCGGCGCAGGTGTGGGACCTGGATGTGCTCCGGCGTCCCAGCGCACCGCACATCCTGGTAGCCAGGAGCGGGCCTCGCCGGCTGCCGGGTGCCCACCTCCATCGGGTTGCCGCTGAGGAGCTAGTCGAGACCGTGCGCATCCCGTGGCCAGTGACGACGATCGAGCGCACGCTCGTGGACTGTGCACGGACCCTGTCGTTCCCAGAAGCATTGGCCATCGTGGACTCGGCGCTTCGAAAGAACCGCATCAGCGCTGAATCGGTCGGCAAGCTTGCCGCCGGCGTTCGCGGGCCGGGTGCGATTGCGGCACGCCGTGCGCTGGCAGCGGGCGACAGCCGGGCGGACTCGGTGGGCGAGTCGGCGACCCGTGCTGCTGCGCTCGACGCAGGGCTGCCGCCACCAGAGCTGCAGCATCGGATCGACTTCGGCCCTGGTGTGTTCGCCGCCCGAACCGACCTGGCATGGCACTGGTACCGGGGTCGAGAGGCCAGGCTGGCGGTCGAGTTCGACGGATTGGGCCCGCATGGCACGCGCGATGCGCTGATCAAGGACCGCTGGCGGCGAAACAAAGCTCGAGGCGGCGGGTTGGGCCCTCCTAGAGATCACCATGGCCGACGTCTTGGAGCGATACGAGGAGACCGGGGCGCTGATTCGACGAACGCTCGAGTTGCGCTGGAGAAACGCGCGGTGGTTTTAGGTGAGCCCGGACACAACTCGCACCCTAAGCCGCCTCAACCACCCGCTATTTTCGGAAATGTCGGGCAGATCGAGGGCTTTGGGTGCGAGTTGTGGCCGACCCGGGGGCCGGCCGGCCCTCGGTTATCCCTCGATCCAGCTCATCATCGGCCGCAGCTTCGCCCCGGTCTTCTCGATCGGGTGCGCCGCGTGCTCGTCCACGTAGCGCTTGTAGTTGGGCAGCCCGGCGTCGTACTCGTCAATCCACCGCTTCGCGAACGAGCCGTCACGAATCTCGGCCAGGATCCGGCGCATCTCGGCCCTGGTCTGGTCGGTCACGATCCGCGGTCCTGACACGTAGTCGCCGAACTCCGCGGTGTCCGACACCGACCAGCGCATCTTGGACAGCCCGCCCTCATACATCAGGTCAACGATGAGCTTCATCTCGTGCAGGCACTCGAAGTAGGCGACCTCGGGCTGGTATCCGGCCTCGACCAGCGTCTCGAACCCGGCCTCGATCAGGTGCGTCACGCCGCCGCAAAGCACCGCCTGCTCGCCGAACAGGTCGGTTTCCGTCTCCTCGGTGAACGTGGTCCGAATTGCTCCGGCCCGCGTTCCCCCGATCGCCTTGGCATAGGAGAGCGCAAGGTCGAACGCGCGGCCGGACGCGTCCTGGTCCACCGCGACCAGCACCGGAACGCCCTTGCCCTCGGTGAACTGGCGGCGAACCAGATGGCCAGGCCCCTTCGGCGCGACCATGCCCACGTCCACCCCGGCCGGCGGCGCAATAAAACCAAATCGGATGTTGAAACCGTGGCCGAAGAACAGAGCGTCCCCTGCTACCAAATTCGGTGCGATCGCCTCGGCGTACAGCCGGCGCTGCGCCGGATCGGGCGCCAGCACCATGATCAGGTCGGCTTCCTCGCATGCCTCGTACGGGTTGACCACCCGCAGGCCCTCGTCCTCGGCCCGGGTCCGGCTGGCCGAGGTCTCCGGAAGCCCGACCCGGACGTCGACCCCGCTGTCGCGCAGGGACAGCGCGTGCGCGTGGCCCTGGCTGCCGTATCCGAGTACGGCGACGTTGCGGGCCTGGACGATCGACAGGTCGGCATCGTCGTCGTAGAACAGCTCAGCCACTTCAGCAATCTCCTCTAGTTGAGTAGTTCGACCAGTGCGTCACGCGCTCAGCGACCGCAGCGCCCGGTCGGTCATCGACCGGGATCCCCGCCCGATCGCGACCACCCCGGACTGGACTAGCTCCTTGATGCCGAACGGTTCGAGCACCCGCAACAACGCGTCCAGCTTGTCCGCGCTGCCGGTCGCCTCGATCGTCACCGCATCCGGCGCAACGTCCACGACCTTCGCCCGGAACAGCGTGACCGTCTCCAGCACGTGCGACCGGGTGTCCAGATCGGCCCGTACCTTGACCAGCAGCAGCTCGCGCTGCACCGAAGCACCGGGCTCCAGCTCGACGATCTTGATCACATTCACCAGCTTGTTGAGCTGCTTGGTGACCTGCTCCAGCGGGGAGTCCGCGACGCTGACCACGATGGTCATCCGGGACACCTCGGGGTGCTCGGTCGGGCCGACCGCGAGCGAGTCGATATTGAAGCCGCGCCGGGAGAACAGGCCGGCGATCCGGGCCAGGACGCCCGGCTTGTTCTCGACCAGGACGGACAGGGTGTGCCTGCTCATGGCTACTCCTCCTCGCGTTCCCACTGCGGTGCCAGCCCGCGAGCGATCTGGATGTCGTCGTTGCTGGTGCCGGCCGCCACCATCGGCCAGACCATCGCGTCCTGGTGCACCACGAAGTCGATCACGACCGGCGCGTCGTCCAGCGACATCGCCTGCTCGATCGTCGCGTCCACCTCGGCGGCCTTCTCGCAGCGCAGCCCGTACGCCCCCATCGCCTCGGCCAGCTTCACGAAGTCCGGGATCCGGGTGGAGTGCAGGTCGGTGTTGGAGTATCGCGAGTTGTAGAACAGCGTCTGCCACTGCCTGACCATGCCGAGGCTGGAGTTGTTGATCACCGCGACCTTGATCGGGATGTCGTTGATCGCGCAGGTGGCGAGCTCCTGGTTGGTCATCTGGAAGCAGCCGTCACCGTCGATGGCCCACACCACCGCATCCGGCCGGCCCACCTTCGCACCCATCGCGGCCGGCACCGCGTAGCCCATCGTGCCGAGCCCGCCGGAGTTCAGGAACGTTCCAGGGTGCTGGTAGGAGATGAACTGGGCGGCCCACATCTGGTGCTGGCCGACCCCGGCGCAGTAGATCGCTTCCGGGCCGGCGATCGCGCCAAGCCGCTGGATCGCATACTGCGGGGCCAGCACGCCGTCCTCCGGGTGCACGTACCCGACCGGGTAGGTGGTGCGCCAACCGTCAAGGACCCGCCACCACGACTCGTAGTCGCCACGCCGGCCGGCGTCGTGCTCGGCCTGAACCGCCACCACGAGATCCGCGATCACCTCGCGGGCGTCGCCGACGATCGGCACGTCCGCGGCCCGGTTCTTGCCGATCTCGGCCGGGTCGATGTCGGCGTGCACGACCTTCGCCTCCGGCGCGAATGTCGACAATTTCCCGGTCACCCGGTCGTCAAACCTGGCGCCCAGACTGACGATGAGGTCGGAGCGCTGCAACGCCCCGACGGCCGCCACCGTGCCGTGCATCCCGGGCATCCCCAGGTGCAGCCGGTGCCCGTCGGGGAACGCGCCGCGGGCCATCAGCGTGGAGACCACCGGCACGCCCAGCAGCTCGGCGAGCACATAGAGTTCGCGGGCCGCGCGAGCGCGAATGACTCCGCCGCCGACGTAGAGCACCGGCCTGGCCGACTCGACAAGCAGCCGGGCGGCCTCCCTGACCTGCTTGGCGTGCGGGCGGGTCACCGGATGGTAGCCGGGCAGGTCGAGCTCGGCGGGCAACCCCTCGTATCCGATGGTCGCCTGCAGCGCGTCCTTGGCGATGTCCACCAGCACCGGACCCGGCCGGCCGGTGGAGGCGATGTGGAACGCCTCGGCGATCGTGCGGGCGATCTCGCGCGGATCGGTCACCAGGTAGTTGTGCTTGGTGATCGGCAGCGTGATACCGCGGATGTCGGCTTCCTGGAACGCATCGGTGCCGATCGCCGCGGACGGCACCTGTCCAGTGATCGCCACCATCGGCACCGAGTCCATGTAGGCGTCCGCGATCGGGGTGACCAGGTTGGTCGCCCCGGGCCCCGAGGTGGCCATGCACACCCCGACCCGGCCGGTGGCGGCGGCGTAGCCCTCGGCCGCGTGACCGGCGCCCTGCTCGTGCCGGACCAGGACGTGCCGCAGCCGGGTGGAGTCGAGCAGCGGATCGTAGGCGGGCAGGATCGCCCCGCCCGGGATGCCGAAGACCGTGTCGGCCCCGACCCCTTCGAGCGCCCGGATGAGTGCCTGCGCTCCGGTAACTTGCTCAGTCATCGCGATCTCTCTCGTGCTCTGCCCTACGCCGGAAATGAAAAACCCCCCGGGCCGGGTATCGGCTCAACGAGGGGCGCGCGCTCAGCGGATGCGGTCAGCTGGCGCGCAGTCGAAGTACGAGAACTCGGGCTCGCATGGCTGAACGCTAGCTGCCGCCGCCCGGTCGGTGTCAAGCACCGCGGCGCCCGGTCGGCACAAACCTCAGTCGCAGATGGCTCCCTGTGCCGCGGATCCGACCAGTTTGGCGTACTTCGCCAGCACGCCGCTGGTGTATCGCGGAGCCGGCAGCACCCAGCTGGCTCGGCGCCGGTCCAGCTCCGCCTCGTCCACCAGCAGGTCGAGCGACCTGGTGCGCATGTCCAACCGGATCCGGTCACCGTCGCGAACCAGCGCGATCGGCCCGCCCTTGGTCGCCTCCGGCGCGACGTGCCCGACACACGGCCCGGAGGTGGCCCCGGAGAACCGGCCGTCGGTGATCAGGACCACCTCGGAGCCCAGGCCGGCGCCCTTGATCGCCCCGGTGACCGCGAGCATCTCGCGCATGCCGGGGCCGCCGGCCGGACCCTCGTACCGGATCACCACCGCGTCGCCGGGCACGATCCGACCGGCGGTCACCGCGGCCATCGCGTCCTTCTCGTCGTCGAAGACCTTCGCGGTGCCCTCGACCACGGCCTCCTCGAACGAGGCCGATTTCACCACCGCGCCCTCCGGAGCGAGCGAGCCACGCAGGATGGTCAGCCCGCCGGTCTTGTGGATCGGCTCGGCCACCGCGTGGATGATCTTCCCGTCCGGGTCCGGTGGGCGGATCGCGGCCAGGTTCTCGGCCAGCGTGCGGCCGGTGACGGTCAGCGCGTCGCCGTGCAACAGGCCGGCATCGAGCAGCGCCTTCATGACCACCGGAACTCCACCGATCGCGTCGATGTCGGTCATGACGTACTGGCCGAACGGTTTCACATCCGCCAGGTGCGGGGTGGCGTCGCCGATCCGGTTGAAGTCGTCCAGCGTCAGGTCCACCCGGGCCTCGTACGCGATGGCCATCAAATGCAGCACCGCGTTGGTGGAACCACCAAGCGCCATGACCACCGCGATGGCGTTCTCGAAGGCCTGCCGGGTCATGATCTGCCGCGTGGTGATGCCGTGCTCGAGCAGGCCGACCACGGCCTGACCTGACTCGTCGGCGTAGCCGTCCCGCCTGGGGTCCGGGCCGGGCGGCGCGGAACTACCCGGCAGCGCCATGCCGAGCGCCTCGGCCGCGCTGGCCATCGTGTTGGCGGTGAACATCCCGCCGCAGGCACCCTCACCCGGGCAGGCGTTGCGCTCGATCTCGGCCAGCTCCGCGTGCGTGATCCGCCCCGCTGCGCACGCGCCGACGCCCTCGAACGCGTCCTGGATGGTGATCTGCCGGTCCCCGGTCCGGCCGGGCAGGATCGAGCCGGCGTAGAGGAAGACCGCGGCCAGGTCCAACCGGGCCGCGGCCATCAGCATGCCGGGCAGCGACTTGTCGCAGCCGGCCAGCAGCACCAGGCCGTCGAGCCGCTCGGCATGCGCCACGCATTCCACCGAGTCCGCGATGATCTCGCGGGAGACCAGCGAGGCCCGCATCCCTTCGTGGCCCATCGAGATGCCGTCCGAGACCGAGATCGTGCCGAACTCCATCGGGAACCCGCCGGCATCACGCACGCCCTGCTTGGCGCGCTTGGCCAGCCGGTCAAGCGGCAGGTTGCACGGGGTGATCTCGTTCCAGGACGAAGCGACCCCGATCTGCGGCTTGTCGAAGTCGGCATCGGTCATCCCGACCGCCCGCAGCATGGCCCGCGCCGGCGCCTGCTCGTAGCCCTCGGTGACGTCCTTGCTGCGCGGCTTGAGGTCGGCGGTACCGGTCATCAGAACGTGCCTTTCGGAAGAAGCCGGACAGACTCGCTATCCATACTTCCGGGATCGCCGAGAAGCACGCGACGAGCACGACACATACGGTGTCGCGCAGTGTACGCGGGGCGGAACCCCGAGGAGATGGCTACGCGGCGTCGGCCGACCGGCCAGGCATCTGGGACTCGACCTGGACCCCGGTCACGAAGATCGGCGGGCCGACCATGAGCACCGAACCGCACTCCAGGCAAAACCACTCGGGGCAGTCCGGGCCGTGATCGTCGGCACATGGCGGCTGCTCGAACCCGGCATCGCTGCCACAGTCCCGGCACGCCTTGAACAGCGCCTCGATGCTGCGAGCCATCTGGCCACCTCCCGACACCGGCGTCCGCCTCGCGTTCGCCTTCCGGGAATGAAGGTGCCACGGGATTCGAACAAAATCGCGACACTCCAGGTCAGTCCGGCGTGTCGCGAACCGCCCCGGCCGGGATGTGGATAAACCGGCGGTCAGCCGCCGGAAACCGCCGGCAGCACGATCAGCTCGGCGCCGCTGGGGATCTCGGTGGCCAGCCGCTGCAGGTCCCGGACGTTGTCGGCGCCGACGAACAGATTGACGTGCTCGCGCAGCGCTCCGGTCTCGTCCCTGATCCGCCGTTCCAACCCCGGATGGCTGGCCGCGAGCAGGTCGAGCACGGCAGCCACCGACGGCGCGCCGGCGCCTCGCTCAGTATCCGGCACCTCCACCACGACCTGGCGTTGCCCGCCGACCAGCTCGCGCAGCGCGCCGGGCAGCCGGACCGTCACCGTGCTCATCAATCAGGACCGCTCAGTCCAGGACCGCGGCGCGCACGCTCAGCACGTCGGGCAGGTGGCCGCCGACCTGCTGCCAAGATTCACCCTCGTCTGCGCTGGCGAACACCGCGCCAGATCGGGTGCCGAAGTAGATCCCGGCCGGAGCGCCCCCGTCGGTGCACATCGCGTCGCGCAACACGGCCGGGTGGAAGCCCTCCTGCGGCAGCCCGGCGGACAGCTCCTGCCAGCTGGATCCGGCGTCGTCGGTGCGGTAGACCCTGGCCCGCTCCCCCGGCGGCCGCCGGTCGAAGTCACCGGCGAGCGGGAAGACGTAGACCGTGCCCGGCCGGTGCGGGTGGGCGACGATCGGGAATCCGAAGTCGGACGGCAGCCCGTCGGCGATCGAAACCCAATGCTGTCCGCCGTCGTCAGACCGGTAGACCCCGCCATGGTTCTGCGCGAACAGCTGCTCCGGCCGGCTGGGATGCATCGCGACCTTGTGCACGCACTGGCCGAACTCCGGCGCGTCGCCGGGGAGGAAATCGGCCCTGATCCCGATGTTCGCCGGCGCCCAGCTCGTGCCGGCGTCGGCGGTCTGGTAGACCCCGCCGGTGGACACCGCGACCGTCATCCGCTGCGGATCGGCCGGGTGCGGGATGACCGTGTGCAGGCACAATCCGCCGTTGCCCGGATCCCACTTGGCCCGCTGCGGGTGGTTCCACAGGCCCCCGACCAGCTCGAAGCTGACCCCGCCGTCCTCGGACTTGAACAGCGCACCGGGCTCGGCCCCGGCCCACACGACCTCGGGCTGGGCGGCCAGGCCGGGCTGCAGCTGCCAGACCCGCTTGAGCGCGGCCTCGGTCCACTCCGGATAGCGCACCGGTGCGTGCTCGGGCTCGTGCCAGGACTTCCCCAGGTCGTCGGAGTGCGCCACCGAGGGTCCCCAGTGCTTGCTGTAGGAGCTGGCCAGCAGGCGCGGGGTGGCGCGGCGGGTGTCGATGCCCACCGCGTAGACCGCGATGCTGCCCAGCGGGGCGCGCTCCACGGCCCAGGTGCGGCGGTCGCTGCTGGTGGCGACGAACAGTCCCTTCCTGGTGCCGATCGCCAATAGGTAGGTCGTCATCGCCCCGCGCTCCCTTGCCTCGGTTCGCTTCGCTTGCCTCGGTTGCCTCGGTTCGCTTCGCAGCATCCAGAGTCTGGCACGCGGGTCCGACCGAACGGGAGTCAGTCGCCGGTCACGACCACGTTCTCCAG
>JAKEEW010000597.1 GCA_022616375.1 Sporichthyaceae bacterium | reverse complement strand
GGCCGCATCGCGCTCGCGCCCTCGCAGGCGCTGTGGACGGTGATCGGGGTCGGCGTGTTCGTCGCGGTGGTGATCCTGATCCGTGACCACCGGGTGCTCGACCGCTACCGCTACACCTGGCTGCTCGCCGGTGTGACGCTGCTGGTGCTGCCGGTGTTCCCACTGCTCGGGCGCGAGATCAACGGCGCCCGCCTGTGGGTCAAGCTGGGCCCGTTCTCGGGGCAGCCGGCCGAGGCGGCCAAGCTCGCGCTGGTGGTGTTCCTCGCCGCCTACCTGGCCGAGCACCGGGAGCTGCTGGCCACGGCCACCTACCGGGTCGGCCCGGCGCTGCTGCCGGAGGTCAAGTACTTCCTGCCGATGGTGCTGGCCTGGGGCGTGAGCCTGTTCGTGCTGTTCTTCGAGAAGGACCTCGGCTCCAGCCTGCTGTTCTTCGGCGTGTTCGTGGCGCTGCTGTACGTCGCCACCGGCCGCTTCTCGTACGTGGCGGTGGGTCTCGGCCTGTTCTCGATCGGCGCGGTGCTCGCCTACAACCTGTTCGCGCACCTGCGCCTGCGGGTCGCGATCTGGCTCGACCCGTGGCCCCTCTACGAGCGGCGGCCGGTCGGGTCGTTCCAGCTCGTCCAGGGGCTGTTCGCGCTGGCGACTGGCGGGATCCTCGGCCAGGGCTGGAACCAGGGGCGGCCCGACCTGATCCCGTTCGCGGCGACCGACTTCATCTTCGCCGCCTTCGGTGAGGAGCTCGGCCTGCTCGGCGTCACCGCGATGCTGCTCGTCTACCTGCTGCTGGTCTTCCGCGGCCTGCGGGTGGCCCTGGCCGCGGCCGACGACTTCGGCAAGCTGCTGGCGCTCGGCCTGGTGGTCAGCTTCGGGCTGCAGGTGTTCGTGATCGTCGGCGGCGTCACCAGGGTGATCCCGCTGACCGGCATCACCCTGCCGTTTGTCAGCTTCGGTGGTTCCAGCCTGCTCGCCAACTACGCGCTGATCGCGCTGCTGTGCCGCATCTCCAGCGCCTCGACGCCGGCGCCGGCGCGGCCGGCCCGGGCTTCCGCCGAGGTCGGGGAGGTGACCCAGGTCGCATGAACCGACAGGTGCGGCGGGTCGCCGCGGTGCTGCTGGCCGCCTTCATGGTGCTGTTCGCCGCGCCGCTGTACTGGCAGGTGGTGGCCGCGGACCGGGTGGCAGGCAACCCGCGCAACACCCGCCTGCTGATCGAGGAGTACGCCATCCAGCGCGGCCAGATGGTCCTCGCGGACGGCACCCCGGTGGCCGTGTCGGTGCGGTCCGCGCAGCGGGACCCGCTGAAGTTCCGGCGCGAGTACCCCGACGGCAACGGCCGGCGCTACGGCATGATCACCGGCTTCGACTCGCTGGTGTACGGCCGCAGCCTGGCCGAGGCGCAGTTCAACTCGTTCCTGCTCGGCAAGGCGCCCGAGCAGTTCGCCCAGAACCTGACCGACCTGGTCACGGCGCGGCCAAGCCCCGGCGGGACGCTGGTGCTGACCCTGGACCCCAAGGCGCAGGAGGCGGCCGAGCGGATGCTCGGCGAGCGCAAGGGCGCGGTCGCCGCGCTCGACCCGCGCACCGGCGCGGTGCTGGCGATGACCACCTTCCCCCGCTACGACCCCAACGAGCTCACCAGCCACGACCCCAAGAAGGTCCGGCAGAACTGGGAGCGGCTCAACGCCGATCCGAACGAGCCGCTGCTGAACCGGGCGGCCGGGCAGCTCTACCCGCCGGGGTCGACCTTCAAGGTCATCACCGCCGCCGCGGCGCTGGAGGACGGTAAGAACGTCAACTCGGCCATCGTGAACACCCCCACCTACACCCCACCGCAGACCAGCCGGCCGATCCGCAACTTCGGCGGCGGGATCTGTACCGCCGAGTCGACGATCACCCTGAGCGAGGCGTTCCGGGTGTCGTGCAACACCACCTTCGCGCGCATCGGCGTCGACCTCGGCGCCAAGAAGCTGGTCGAGGAGGCCGAGAAGTTCGGCCTCAACCAGGAGACCCACTTCGACCTCCCCGGCGCGGCGCGGAGCACGATCCCCACCGAGCTCGATCCGCCGGCGACCGCGCAGAGCGCCATCGGCCAGCGCGACGTGAAGGTCTCGCCGCTCGAGATGGCGCAGGTCGCCGCGATCGTGGCCAACGGCGGCGAGCGTTACGCGCCGTTCGTGGTCAGCAAGGTCGTCGACGGCGACGACGCCACCAAGGTCGTCAAGCAATTCGAGCCACGCGCGCTCGGCCAGGTCATCCCTTCCAACGTCGCTGCGCAGCTCAGGGGGATGATGGGCCTGGTGGTCAGCAACGGCACCGGCACCAGGGCACAGATCGACGGGGTGCAGGTGTTCGGCAAGACCGGCACGGCCCAGCAGGGCCTGAACCGCCCGCCGCACTCCTGGTTCATCGGGTTCGCATCCCAGGGCGACAAGTCGATCGCGGTGGCGGTGGTGGTCGAGGGCGGCGGCGACCTCGGCAGCGAGGCAACCGGCGGTGCGGTGGCGGCCCCGATCGCCAGGGAGGTCATCAGCGCCCACCTCGGGGTGGGGACATGACCTCGCCCGGCAGGGGCCCGGCGGCCCTCAGGGAGGTGCCCTGGTGAGCAACGGCTCCCGCTACCGGCTCGACCAGCCGCTCGCGACCGGCGGGATGGGCACCGTGTACCGGGGCGTCGATCTGAGCCTCGACCGGCCCGTCGCGGTCAAGGTCCTGAAGCGCTCGCTCGCCAGCAACCCGACCTTCCTGGAGCGGTTCCGCCGCGAGGCCCGCGCCGCCGCGGTCCTGAGCCACCCCGGCATCGCCAGGGTCTACGACTACGGCGAGCGCATCAACGAGCACGGCGAGCGCGCCGAGCCGTTCATCGTGATGGAGCTGGTCGAGGGCCAGAACCTGGCGGAGCGCATCGCCGAACGCGGCCGGCTGCCGTGGTGGGAGGCCTGTGGGATCGGCGCGCAGGTCGCGCGCGCGCTCGCCGCCGCCCACGCCCACGGGGTCGTGCATCGCGACGTGAAGCCGGCCAACATCATGATCGACCAGCACGGTCAGGCCAAGGTGACCGACT
>JAKEEW010000596.1 GCA_022616375.1 Sporichthyaceae bacterium | reverse complement strand
GTGCGCTGATGCTCGTCGACGCGGATCGCGAACTGCGCCGGGGTGATCATCGAGCCCTTGTCCGGGCCCGCCAGCATCTGCAGCCCGGTGAACACCTCACGCTCGGCGTCGAACAGCGCACCGCGGCCCGGTCCGGCCGACTGCAGATACGCGTCCGGCACCAGCAGCCGCGCCTTCGCCAGGCGCACGTCACGCATCCAGCTCGAGTACACCTCGTCGAGGGCGTCCAGCAGCGGCTCCGAGCCGGAATAGTCCGACCTGCCGCAGTACATAGCCTGCGGCATCGACCGCCACAGCCGGTTAGGCCGCATGTTGGGCACATACACCGCTGTGAGCGTCTTGACGCCGGTCCGCACCTCGGGTTGCAGGTTCTCAGTCTCCGGGTAGGCCGACAGGCCGATCGGCTTGCCTAGCTGCTGAGCCGAGCCGGCGAACAGGCCGTGCAGGATGACGCCGGGTTCGTGGCGTTCGAGGTGGCGAACGACCACGTTGCCGTCGCGGGTGATCTCCCGCCAGACGGTGAGCGCCGACAGCCGGTCCCACTGCCACTCGGGGATTGCCGCGTCGGCGTGGACCGCGTTCAGCCAGGGCCGGTTGTGGATCTCGTTGTCCCACACGACCCGCAGATAGACCCCGCCGAGCGCGGCGCCGGCCTCGGCGGCCTCGAGCAGGGTCGCGTGCATGCCGTCGCCGGCCAGCTGGTCGACCCGGTCCTGCGTGCCGGTGTCGGCGACGGTCATCGCCGGTGGTTCGGAAAACAGCAGATCCGCGGAGGTCGCGGCGATGTCCGCGGCGAGGGGCACGTGCAGCTTGGTGCGTTTCTGTCCTAGGGGCATTGGTTCGCCCCAGAACCAGCGGGCGAACAGGCCGACGACGCCGCCGCGGTATTGGCTCGGATGGTTTTGGATCCGTTCCCGGCTTGTCTGGTCGTAGCTGGTGGCGGAGCCGTAGACGAGGCCGAGCTCGTCGGGGTTACCGGAGTACCAGGCGGACCAGGAACGCAGCCGGTCGTAGACCTGGGTGAAGTCCTTGGGCGGCCAGGGCCCGCCGGCCGGCAGCGGCATCAGTCTCGGGT
>JAKEEW010000595.1 GCA_022616375.1 Sporichthyaceae bacterium | reverse complement strand
TCGAGCGCGTACTCGGGCGCGTTCTTCCACACCCAGAGCCGTGGCAGCCGCGGGGTCGACGTGCAGGCGGTGCAATACCTGCTCCAGGCCCGCGGGATATCGGCCACGGCCGACGGGGTGTTCGGCTCGGGGACCGAGGCGGCAGTGCGGATCTTCCAGGGCAGGGCCGGCCTGGGTCAGGACGGGATCGTCGGACCGGCGACCTGGTCGGCGCTGGTCGTCACGGTCCAGCAGGGTTCCTCCGGACCGGCGGTTCGGGCGCTGCAGGTCGAGCTGAACAAGAAGCGCCGGCTCGCGCTGGTCGTGGATGGCCAGTTCGGCCCGGCGACCCGGTCCGCGGTGGTGTCGTTCCAGGGTCATGCCGGCATCGCGGCCGACGGCGTGGTCGGGCCGACGACCTGGCGGAACCTGGTCTGGCACTACGCGTACCCGTCGCTGGCCAGCCTGTGTGACCAGGATCCGGCCGGGAACGGAACCGCCAACTGGGGCACCGGTCCGACCATCGGCCAGCTGGAGGCCGCGGCCGCCTCGTTCGCCGGCACCGGTCAGGGCCGGGTTCCGCTCGGTGATGTCAGCTTCGAGCACGGCGGCGACATCCCCGATCACTCCACCCACGAGACCGGCATGGACGTGGACATCTGGCCGATCCGGACCGACTCCGCGCAGTGCACCGCGGGCCGGATCACCTGGCAGTCGGCCAGCTACGACCGGGCGGCGACCAGGCAGCTGGTGCAAGCCATCAGGGCAACGGCTCCGGGCCAGGTGCAGAGCATCCTGTTCAACGACCCGGTGCTGATCAACGAAGGGCTGACCACGTTCTTCGCCAACCACGACAACCATCTGCACATCAACTACCAGTAGCGCACCAACGGCAGCGCCGGGCGGGCTACCGATTGGGTGTCCCGCCCGGCGCTGCCGGCTAGCGAACAGAGACGTCGACCGGGGGTCGGCGCGGAGATCACGGTTTGGCGAAGGCATCCGCGCACCCTGCGCCGGGCCAGCGTCCGCGGCCCACAATCCGAGCATGGGGGTGGGTGGGACACGGATCGCCGGACTCGGACTGCTGGCCGCTGCGCTGATCGCCGGCTGCACGTCCGGTGACCCGGCCAGTCCCGCCGCGAGCCCGGCCCCGACCGGCTCGACCGCGCCGGCGACCGAGCCGCCCCGGATGGCGCCGGAGCACCCGATCCAGGTCGACGGCGACCGGTTCGTCGACACTCGGACCGGCGTGGACTTCCGGGTGCGCGGGGTGAACTACTTCCGGATCGTGCCGGCCGGCGGTGGGCTGCAGGACCGGTTCCTGTCCCCCGCGGTCTTCGACGCCGCGGTGGTCCGCCGCGACTTCACCACCCTGGCCGAGCACGGTTACACCACGGTGCGGATCTTCCTCGACAGCTGCTCGGGCGGCCCGGACTGCATCGCGGTGCCCGGCGGGTCAGGGCTCAACCCGCGGTATCTGGA
>JAKEEW010000594.1 GCA_022616375.1 Sporichthyaceae bacterium | reverse complement strand
CCGTGGCGGTGTAAATCTGCAGTCGAGTTCCGGATCTCGCGACTATGGAGTCAAGAATCGTCCGCCGCCGTGGTGAGCTCTCGTTGTTGAAGTGCACGCGGTGTCGACGCCGGGTGAAAACTGAGCATCTCTGGCCGGCCGAAACCTGAGCAGTTCCCAAGGATTGATCTTGTTTCGGTTGATCCTTGCCGTGATCACTGGTCGCGGTGAGGGGACAAGGAGATGTACTCCGTGCACGACTGGGCTGAGGTGCGTCGGCTGCACCAGGTGGAGGGTTTGAGTAGGTCGGGAATCGCAGTCCGGCTGGGGATGAGCCGGAATACGGTGACCCGGTTGTTATCGCTGAGCGGGCCGCCCCGTTACGAGCGGCGCTGTGCTGGGTCGAAGGTGGATGCGGTCGCCGGGGCGATCGCGGCGATGCTGGACGAGGATGCGACGGTGCCGGCAACGGTGGTGCTGGCGCGGCTGCGGCTGCTCGGTTTTGACGGTGGCGTGTCGATCCTCAAGGAGCACCTGAGCAGGGTGCGGCCGGCGTTCGCGGCCGCCCGCGGCTATCAGCGCACCACGTATCTGCCCGGTGAGCTCGCGCAGACCGACTGGTGGATCCCGCCGGTGGTGGTGCCGGTTGGGCGGGGCCAGACCCGGCCGGTGAGCGGACTGGTGACCGGTTTGCCGTTCTCCGCGGCGTTTCGGGTGGTGTTCAGCTTCGCGCGCACGACGGCGGCGCTGCGCCCGGCGCTGGTGGGTGGGCTGAGCAGGCTGGGCGGGTTGCCGGCGGGGTTGGTGTTCGACAACGACCCGTCGGTGGTGGCCAGCCGCCGGGGTGGGGTGGTTCGGCTGGTCGAGGAGGTCGCCGCCTTGTTGGGGCAGCTGGCGATCAAACCGATCCCGCTGCGGCCGGCGTTTCCGCAGGGCAAGGGGTTCATCGAGCGGGCCATCGGCTATCTGGAGACCTCGTTCCTGCCGTTGCGCAGCTTCACCGACATCGCCGACCTGCAGGCCCAGGCCGACCAGTGGACGGCCCAGGTCGCCGACACCCGCCGCCCGCGCCGGCTGGCCGGCAGCGTCGCCGACGCCCTGCAGGTCGAGCGCGGTGTGCTGCGCCCGCTGCCCGCGGTCTGGCCTGATGTGACCGAGCGGCTGGAGGCCCGGGCCAGCAGCGACGGGTTCGTCCGGGTCGGCGGCGTGGACTATTCGGTGCCGCCGCGGCTGGCCGGTCGCCGGCTGTCGGTGCGGGCCACCGTCGAGGAGGTGGTGGTGTTCTGCGAACGCGACGAGGTCGCCCGGCACCGCCGTTCCTGGGTCCGCGCCGATGTCGTGCTGGCCCCGGCGCACGCCCGGCAGCTGCGCCTGGCCCGGCAGGCCCAGCGCGCCCTAGCCAGCGGGGATGTCGCGGTCGAGCTACCCAACCTGGCCGCCTATGACGAGTTGGTCGGCCAACGATGACTGCCAGCAGCGACGTCGCGCACCTGGCCCGCGCTCTGAAGGCGCCACGCATCCACACCGCCGCGTCCACGCTGGCGACCCGGGCCCGGGAGGAGGGCTGGGACTGCCAGCACTACCTGGCCCGGGTGCTCGAGGAAGAGGTACTGGCCCGCGAGACCAGCGGCAGCCGGCTGCGGGTCAAGGCCGCCCGGCTGCCGGCGATCAAGACCCTCGACGACTTCGACTTCGGCTACCAGCGCAGCGTGCGCAAGCAAGTCGTGCTGCACCTGGCCCAGCTCGACTTCATCCTCGAAGCCAGCAACGTGATCTTCCTTGGCCCGCCCGGCACCGGCAAGACCCACTTGTCGATCGCGTTAGCGGTCCAGGCAGCCCGCCGCGGACACCGCATCGCCTTCGCCACCGCCCACCAGTGGGTCAACCGGCTCGACGCCGCCCAACGCGCCGGCCGCCTAGATGCCGAGCTGGACAAACTGCGCCGCATCCCACTGCTCGTCTGCGACGAGGTCGGCTACATCCCCTTCGAACCCGAAGCCGCAGCCCTGTTCTATGCCCTGGTCGCCTCCCGCTACGAACGAGCCT
>JAKEEW010000593.1 GCA_022616375.1 Sporichthyaceae bacterium | reverse complement strand
GTCAGCGTGCCGTTGATCCGGGATGTGGGTAGCGCCGCTTGCAGGGCCATGACGAGGTGGTCGCGTAGTTGCTTGATCTGGCGGGTCTCGACGGGTCGATGTTCGCTGAGCAACGCCGCTGCGGCGCCGAGGCCGACGATGGCGGGCACGTTGGGTGTGCCTGGGCGCAGCCCCCGCTCCTGGTGGCCGCCGGCCAGGAGCGGGGTTGGGGTCGGGGTTCCGCGGCGGAGGTAGAGGGCTCCGATTCCCTTGGGTCCGTAGATCTTGTGGCCGGATACGGACATGAGGTCGACTTGGAGGGCGTTGACGTCGACGGGCTCGCTGGCCAGCGATTGGGCGGCGTCGGTGTGCAGGAGCACGCCGCGGGCTCGTGCGATGGTTCCGATCTCGGCCACCGGCTGAATGGTTCCGATCTCGTTGTTTGCGTGTATCACCGAGATGAGCACCGTGTCCGCTGTGATAGCGCGGCCGATGTCGTCGGGGTCGACGAGCCCATCAGTGTTGACGGGGATCTGGGTGACCTGCCAGCCGTCCTTGGCGAGGCGCATGCAACAGGCAAGCACGGCGGGATGCTCGATCGCGGTGGTGATCATGTGGTTGCCCTGGTGTCTCAGCGTGTGGGCGATCCCGGCGATGGCGAGGTTGTCCGACTCGGTGGCTCCTGAGGTGAACACGATCTCGTTGTCGTACTGCGCGCCGAGCAGGTCGCGAAGTTGCCGGCGGGCGATCCGAACGGCGTCTGCGGCTTGCCGGCCGGCCGCGTGGGGGCTGGCCGGGTTGCCGTAGATCTCGCTGAGGTAGGGGAGCATGACCGCGAGCACGCGTGGGTCGAGCGGGGTTGTGGCCTGGTAGTCCAGGTAGATGAGCGGGTTCATGCGGCGCTCCGGGTGATGCGGTACTTGTGCGCGCCGTCGACCACATCCCAGTAGATCCAGCGTCGAGCGCCGAGGTTCGAGGTGGCTGCGGCTAGGCAGGTCCACCGCCGTTGCGGATGCAGGACGCCGATCATGAACGCGTCGTCGAACCATCGTCGGATCTGGCCGGCGATCGATGTGACGAGGTCGTGGCGCTGCCATAGGTGCAGGTATCCGTGTTGATGAAGCCAGCGCGTTGCGGCGGCGCACCTGTCGCTGCGGGTGGCATCTTGGCCGAGCTGGCCGGTGTCGGCGAGGTGGTCGGCGAGGCGGCCCAGGCGGCGCTCGCGGCGGATCTGCTCGCTCGGCTGTGATCGGTCGGTGCTGAGGTGCAGGTCGGACCACCATGGGGGGTCGTAGTGCGTCCAGTCGACGCCGTCGGCCCTGACGATCACCTGCGGTGGTATCCCTCCCCGGGTGAGATCCCCCACGTCGTATCCGGGGCCGAGCGCCTCGATCGTGAACTGCCCTGGCTGGCCCGGTCTGGGCCGGTCTAGGCGTAGCAGGGCGCTGAGCTGGTTGGTGTACCGGTTGGTCGGTTCGAGCAGGATCACTGCCCGGTCCTGTGCGAGCAGGCTGACCATTCGAGGGGGTAGCTGGTGGAGCGGGAAGGTGTTGCCGCCGCGGTAATAGCGGTTGGTCTCATGGCCGCCGTCGGAGCGCAGCATCAGCGACGTGGTACCGGCGGCGGTGGCCAGCGCCTCGACTGCGGCGTCAATGACTGCGCCGGTTTGCTCGGGGGTGACCAGGATGGCGTTGAGCCCGGGCAGGCCGAGCCGTCGCTGCAGGCACATGCTGGCCCATTTCGGGTAGCGCCGATCGGCCCGCTCGAGCTCGTCGGGGGTGAGCTGGTAGAGGGGCCGGCCCGGCGCGGCGATCATCTGCCGGCCACCGGTGCGATAAACGACCGTTGCAGGGTCGTCAACGTCTGTTGCTGATTGTCCTGGTAGGGATGTTCGCGCCAGTCGTAGGTATCCCCGACCCCGTGCAGGGTGGCGCACACGCGGCGGACGAACTGGCGGGCGAATCCGCCAGCCGGCCAGACGGTGTGCATCCCCGGATAGGTCGACAGGTAAAGGTAGGAGCCGCTGGCCCCGCCGGCCAGGTCCGCCAGCCGCGCCAGGCGGCGACCTGGTCCGCCGGTGGCCTGGTAGACGCCGCTGACCGCGTCAGGGTCGGGCACTGGTATGAGGTGCAGGTGGGCGTGACTGCAGCAGCTGGCTCCCAGGTCGCAGCCACGCGGGCCGTGTTCGGCCACGATGGTGGGTCCATAGGCCGAGGCCACGGTGGTGCGCATGTCTTCGACAAGGTCGGCCAGCCTGTCCAGTTCCAGGGGTGCAAGGTCGGCCGTTGCGTCGATGTGATCGATGGGCATGAGCAGGCAGTAGCCCGGGATGAAGCAGCCCACCGTGGGCAGTAGAGCCCAGCCGTCGATCTCGGCGATGATCCGGGTTTGGTCGGTGGTGTTGGCGAACTCGGCGCAGAAACCGCAGTCCATCACTGG
>JAKEEW010000087.1 GCA_022616375.1 Sporichthyaceae bacterium | reverse complement strand
GACGTGGGGCGCGGACGTGGAGCGGGGGGCACCCAGACCCAGGACACTTAGGCGAACGCCTGCACCGCCACCCCGGCGTCGGTCAGCGCCGCTCGGACCGCTCGGGCCAGCCGGGCCGCGCCGGGCGTGTCGCTATGGAGACAAAGTGACTGCGGCGCGACGCCGACCTCGCCGCCGTCGATCGCGACGACCGTTCCGGACGTGGCCAGCTGGACCGCCCGAGCCACCACGGTGGCCTCGTCGTCGATGACCGCACCCGGTACGTCCCGCGGCACGAGTCCGCCGCCGCCCAGGTAGGCCCGGTCCGCGAAGCCCTCCGGAATCGCCGCCAGGCCCGCCTCGGCCGCCCGATCCAACAGCCGGGACCCGGGCAGCCCGAGCACCGCAAGGGCCGGATCGAACCTGGCCACCGCCGCCACCACCGCAGCCGCCGCGGCGTTGTCCACCGCCAGCCGGTGGTAAAGCGCGCCGTGCGGCTTGACGTAACGCACTCGGGTCCCGGCGAGCCGGCAGAACGCGTCGAGCGCACCCAATTGGTAGGCAACATCGGCGGCGAGCTCGGCCGCTGGAACCGCGATATCCCGCCGGCCGAACCCGACCAGATCCCGGTAGCCGACCTGGGCGCCGATCGCCACCCCGCGCGAGGCCGCAAGCTGGCAGACCCGAGCCATGATCGCCGGATCGCCGGCATGGAACCCGCACGCGACGTTCGCGCTGGTCACTACCGCAAGCAACGCGTCGTCGTCGCCCAGCTGCCAGGCTCCGAACCCCTCGCCGAGATCGGCGTTGAGATCGATGGTCACCGGCATCGGCGCTGATCCACCCGTGCGCTCATCCACCCGTGGGCTCATCCACCTGTGCGCTCATCCACCTGTGCGCTCATCCACCTGTGCGCTCATCCACCTGTGCGCTCATCCGGGAACGCGATCAGCCCATGTGCGGATAGCGGTAGTCCGTCGGCGGGACGAATGTCTCCTTGATCGAGCGTGGGCTGGCCCAGCGCAGTAGGTTCAGCGCCGAGCCGGCCTTGTCGTTGGTGCCGGATGCCCGCGAGCCGCCGAACGGCTGCTGGCCGACTACCGCTCCGGTCGGCTTGTCGTTGACGTAGAAGTTGCCGGCCGCGAACCGCAGGAACTGACTCGCCTCGGCAATCGCCGCACGATCCTGGGCGATGATCGACCCGGTCAGGCCGTAGGGCGCGGCCGACTCCATCTGGGTCCGCACCCGGTCGTAGTCGCCGTCGTCGTAGACGTACACGCCGAGGATCGGGCCGAAATACTCCGTGGTGAAGATCTCGTCCGTCGGGTCGGTCGAGGTCAGCACGGTCGGCCGGACGAACCAGCCTTCGCTGTCGTCGTAGCTCGCCCCGGCCAGCACGCTGATCGCGTCGGTGCCGCGGGCCCGGTCGATCGCGGTCTTGTGCTTGCCGAACGCCCGCCCGTCGATGACCGCACCCATGAACAGCGACAGATCGGACGAGACATCGCCCATGCTCAACGAGTCGACCTCGGCCGCCAGATCGTCCTTCATCCGGTTCCACACCGACCGGGGTACGTAGGCGCGTGAGGCCGCCGAGCACTTCTGGCCCTGGTATTCGAACGCGCCGCGCACCATGGCGACCCGCAACACGTCCGGGTCCGCAGACGGGTGAGCCATGATGAAGTCCTTGCCGCCGGTCTCTCCGACGAGCCTCGGATAGGTCCGGTAACCGGCGATGTTCTCGCCGACCGTGCTCCACAGGTTCCGAAACGCCGCACTCGACCCGGTGAAGTGAATCCCGGCCAGGTCAGGATGGGTGAGCGCGGCCCCGGACAGGGCAGCGTGATGGCCGGTCACCATGTTGATGACGCCAGGCGGCAGGCCCGCGTCCTCCAATACCCGCATCAGGAAATGGGCGGAGAACTGCTGGGTGGTGGATGGCTTCCAGATCACCACGTTGCCCATCAGGGCCGGAGCGGTGGGCAGGTTGCCGGCGATCGAGGTGAAGTTGAACGGCGTGATCGCTACCACAAAGCCCTCGAGCGGGCGATAGTCCGTCCGGTTCCAGACGCCGGCAGTGGAGATCGGCTGCTCGGCGAGGATCTGGCGGGCGAAGTGGACGTTGAAGCGCCAGAAGTCGATCAGCTCACAAGCCGAGTCGATCTCGGCCTGGAATGGCGACTTGGACTGACCCAGCATGGTCGCGCCGTTCACGGTGGCGCGCCACGGGCCGGCCAGCAGGTCGGCCGCCTTCAGGAAGATCGCGGCACGATCCTCGAAGGCCATGGCTCGCCAGGCCGGCGCCGCCGCCCGGGCCGCCTCGATGGCCGCCCGAACGTCGGCGGCGGTGGCATCGCCGAGCGTGCCGAGCACGTGCTGCCGGTTGTGCGGCTGGATCACGTCGATGCGCTCACCGCTCCCGAACCGCTGCTCACCGCCGATCGTCATCGGCAGCTCGATCGGCTCACCGGCCAGGTCCTTGATGCGGTCCTCCAGGGCGACCCGCTCCGGCGACCCAGGGGCGAATGACTTGACCGGCTCGTTAACCGGTACGGGAACGGTGCTCACGGCATCCATCGTGATCAAACTCCGGGATCTCGGCGGCGAATGGTGAGGTATGCCTGCATCGTTACACGCCTTGGCCTCGATCTACTACCGCCCGCGGCGCGATCTACGCTCGCCAGTGCGTTGCGGCGGCGACCCGGTCCGGCACTACAAGCTCACGACTGCCTAGCGAGCGCGACCGCGTCGGCCAGGGCGGCGACCACCGGCACGCCGGCGGCAGCAAGTCCGGCCGGACCGTGGAACCCGCCGGAGTACAGCACCGCCCGCGACCCCACCGACGTGGCGGCGGCCGCGTCGTCCAGGCTGTCGCCGATCACCACCGCGTCGGCCGGATCCACGTCCATCGCGGCAAGATGGGCGCGCAGGTGCTCGGCCTTCACCCCGCCGGGCGTGCCGCGCAATCCGTCGACCCGCACGAACAGCGCATCGATACCGAGCCGGTCCACCAGGCTCACCAGCTCCTCGTGATGCCACATCGACAGCAGCGACTGCCTGCCGCCGGCCGCTACCCAGTCGGCCAGCAGTGCACGCCCGCCCGGCACCAGATCGACCGCGCCGGACCCGATGAGCCGGCGGTACGCGGTGTGGAAGCTGGCGTCCAGGATCCGCCACTCCGGCTCGGTCAGCGGCCGGCCGAGCAGCCGCCGGTAGAAGTCCGGGATCGGCCGGGTGTAGTGCGCGTGGTAGTCGGCCAGCGTCACCTCCGGCAACCCGGCGCGGACGAAGGACTCACTAGTCGCGGCCACCACCACGGCGACGTCGTCGAACAGGGTGCCGTTCCAGTCCCAGACCAGGTGCGGTAGCTCGGACACGGCGGCCACCCTAGACGAGGTCCGGGGCTCGGCCGTTCGAAGGACCCCCGCTGGCCCGGCCGGTGGCAAGCGCGGTGAACTGCGATCTATGCACCCCGCATGGCGGCGCCGGGCCGTCGAGCTGCTCAGGTTGGTGGGGCTGGGATCGATCCAGGTGGGGCAGGGTGCGGCGTTGCTCTACCGGATCGATCAACACAGCGGTGGGTTCGCCGACGACGTGGCCGCCACCGGCGGGGATGCGCCGCGGCGCCCGGTCGTAGTGGACACCACCTCGTTGCTGCTGACCACCAAGCGCGGCACCCGCAGCCTGCCGGTCGGCTCCGGCGCGGTGCTGCTGAGCTGGCCGCGGACGGTGCGGCACGAGCGGTTCGCGCACGAGAAGGTGCTGTGCGCCCACCTGCTCGACCAGCACATCGCCCAGATCCTGAGCATGTACCGGATCAACTGCGTGCTGGACGTGGGCGCGAACAAGGGCCAGTACGGCCGCCGGCTGCGGGCCGGCGGGTATCGCGGCCAGATCATCTCGTTCGAACCGGTGGCCAGGGACTTCGCCGTACTCGAACGGCGGGCCTCGGCCGACCCGGACTGGCAGGCATACCGGCTAGCCCTCGGCAAGGAGTCCGGCACGATCACGATGAACGTGGTGCCCGGCACGCTCAGCTCGGCGCTGGCACCGACCACGCTGGGATCACACCGGTACGAGCAGCTGCAGACCGCGGTCACCGAGACCGTGGAGATCCGCCGGCTTGACGAGCTCATCGACCCGCTGACCAGGCACATCGAGAATCCCCGCAGCTTTCTCAAGATGGACACCCAGGGGTTTGATCTGGAGGTATTCGCCGGGCTCGGTGACCGGGTGCACAGCCTGATCGGGGTGCAGTCCGAGGTGGCGCTGATGCGGATCTACGAGGGGATGCCGCGGATGGCGCAGGCGATCGAGACCTATGAGGCGGCCGGATTCGAGATCAGCGCGCTGTATCCGGTCAGCCGCGAGTCACGGACCGGCCGGGTGCTCGAGTACGACTGCGTGCTGGTCCGGGCCACGGCTCGGTAGACGGGAGGGGCTTGCGATGCAAGCGCAGGAACCGAGCCATGCCGAGGTCGATCAGATCTGGGTGGAAGCCGACCGGGTCCGAGTCGGCGGCGAACTGCCGGACGGTGCCGGCAGCCCGGCGGTCGCGCTCCGGCTGGCCTGCCGGGAACGACCGGACGTACAACTACAGCTGCCGGCCAGCACCGCAGCCGGCCGGTTCGAGGTGGTCATCCCGACCGGCTCGGTCGCCGCGGCGACGAAGCTACCCACCGAAACCTGGGATCTGTACCTGTGCGTCGGCGAGCTCGCTCCGATCCGGGTCGGCCGGCACCGCGACGACATCCGCAACAAGAAGCGGATCATGACCTTCCCGGCCCGGCGTGCCGGGATCGGCCGGCACGCCTGCCGGGTGCGGATCGGCTACACGATCAAGAACAACCTGTCGATCACCTCGACTCGGCTGCTCGCTCCGATCAAGCAGGTGGGTCCGGCACGTCCAACCGATTCCGGTCCAACCGATTCCGGTCCAACCGGTTCTGGTCCAACCGGCTCCGGACCGACGAGCCCGGCGGACGCGGCATGAGGATCAGCTACCTGATCGGCAACGCGTACGCCGTCGGCGGCACGATCCGGACCGTGTTCAACCAGGCCAACGCGCTAGCCGCCGCCCACGAGGTGGATGTGGTCAGCGTGCTACAGCACCGGACTACCCCGGCGTTCGCACTCGACCCGCGGGTCGGCCTGCGCTCCTTGACCGGGCTGGCCGACCAGGACGGCCGGCTGACCGGATCGGCGCTGTCCGGGCCGGCCCGCCGGTACCTGCACAGCCGACCCAGCCGGCTGGTGCCACCGACCGAGCCGCGCTACCAGCGGTTCAGCCGGTACACCGATCGGGTGCTCGCGGATTACCTGAGCAGCCTCGACGTCGATGTGCTGGTCGGCACCCGGCCGGCACTCAACCTGCTTGCTGCCCAGCTCGCGCCGGCCTCGGTCGTGCGGATCGGTCAGGAGCATCTGCATCTGCGGCTGCACCGGCCGGAGCTGGCCGCCGAGATCGTCCGCTGGTACCCACAGCTGGATGCGGTGGCCGTGCTCACCGACGCCGACGCGCAGGCGTACCGCGCCGCGCTGGCGGCGCAGCCCGCAGCGTCGGCGGCCGCCGCGGCGAGACCGGGTGGCCCTACGTCGACCGAGGTGATCCGGATCCCGAACGGGCTGCCCGCGTACGGCCGTCCCCGCTCCCCCGGCGATCGCAAGATCGTTATGGCCGCGGGCCGGTTGACCAGGCAGAAGGGCTTCGACCTGCTGGTCGAGGCGTTTGGCGTCGTGGCGCACCGGCATCCGGACTGGCAGCTGCGGATCTTCGGGCACGGCGACGTCGAGCCGGCGCTGCGCAGCCAGATCCACGAGCGGCACCTCTACAACAGCGTGTTCCTGATGGGTGGCCGATCGGATCTGACGAAGGAGTTCGCCAAGGCTTCGATCTTCGCGCTCAGCTCCCGCTACGAGGGTTTCGGCATGGTCGCGCTGGAGGCGATGAGCCACGGCGTGCCCGTAGTCAGCTTCGACTGCCCCCATGGTCCGGGCGAGATCATCACGTCCGGGCACGACGGCGTGCTGGTGCCGCCGGGCCGGGTAGTCGAGCTGGCCGAGGCGATCTGCAGCCTGATCGAGAACGACGAGCTGCGCGCCAAGCTGGCCGACCGGGCCACGGACACCGCCGCCACCTACGACGTCAGCCAGATCGGGCCGCAGTGGGAGGCGTTGTTCGCCCGGTTGCTGGCGGCCAAGCGCGGCTGACCGACAGACCCAGCCCGGACCTGAGTCGCGTCGGCGCAGCCAGATGGGTGGTCAGCGCAGCCGGAGCAGGTCGGGAATCTCCTGGGATGCGTACCAGAGCAGCTCGTGATCCTCGGCTCCGTCCACTACGAACTGCGCGTCGTCGTCACCGGTGTCGGCCGCTGCCAGCGCCTCGGTCGCCGCTGTGACGTCGGCAATCGCGTCGTCGCCGTCTACGTGGATCGCCGCGATATCGGCCACGGTCGCCACCGAGCCGACCCGGACCGCCCCACGATCCTCACCGTCCAGCGGCGAGGACAGCTGGGTTACGGCCACGTCGCCGACGTCGAGCGCGATCACCACTCGGCGGCGCGGCACGTCCGGATCGCCGACCAGCATCCGCAACGACGCTCTGGCCGCTTCGGCCATGGCGGCGTACTCGAGCTCCTCCAGATCGCCGGCCACGTACCACTCCCGTAGCGCCGGCGTGACGGCGTAGGCCTGGAACGGCTGCGCGCCGAGCCCACCGGCGGCGGCCACCGCGGCCAGACCGGTCAGCGTGGTCGGCACGTACACCCGCATCACCGCACCGCCTCGGCCAGCTCGGTCAACGCCTCGGTCAGGCACTGCGCCAGCACGTCCAGATCGGGTATCGCGGCGCCGTCGGCGAGCAGTCCGTAGCCGATCGCGCCGCAGTACGAGGTGGCGCCCACGCTCAACGCATGTCCCGCGGTGAGCGGCACCACCGGGTACGCCTCGACGAGCTTGGCGCCGGCGGCATACCGCGGCTCTTGCGGACCGGGACCGTTCGTGATCACCAGGTTGTACATCCGCCGGGAAAGCCGGCTGGCGACCCGAGCGCCGAGCGCGTGCAGGGTTGGCGGGGCGAATCCGGACAGCTTGGACAGCGCGCTGGCCGCTACCCGCTCGTCTCCGGCGTTGTGCGCATGCATCCGGTAGCGGATCTGGTGCAGCCGCATCACCGGGCTGGGCTCGCCGACCGGCAGGTCAACCAGGTAGGTGCCGACCTCGCCGGCCGCGCCTCCGGTCGTCGCGAGACTCACCGGAAGCAGCGCCCGCAGGCTGGTGCTGCCGGTGACCGCCTCGCCGCGGGCCAGCAACCAGGCACGCAGCGCGCCGGTCACCACGGTCAGCACCACGTCGTTGACGGTCCCGCCGTGCACGGCTCGGATCTGCCGGTAGGTCTCGAGGTCCGTGCTCACCGTGGTGTATCGGCGGGTCTCGCCGACTACGACGTTGAGTGGGCTGGGCGGCGCGGCGCGGCCGCTGATCCGGGACCCGACCTTTGCCAGATCGGCCACGCTCCGCCCGGCCAGCTGCCCGAGCCGCCACGCGGTCCCGCGCAGATCGGTCACCGCGTGCCGAACCGCCCCGCCGATCCGGCCCGGATGCCCGACCAGATCCGCCAGCGCTCCCCGCAACAAATCCCAGTCACTCGGCTCGCCACTGCCGGCCGCGGACCCCGCCGGCTCCAGGTCCTCCTCGCCTGGCTCAGCGTCACCCGAAGCCCGGTTGGCGGTGTGGGCGCGCACAGGCTGGGTGCCTGTGAAGCCCATCGCGCCGTCCGGGCGCGGCGCGCCAGGGTCAGACGACAGGATGACCTGGACCAGGTCGGGCACATCATCATCAACCATGATTTCGTGGGTCTTGGTCACCACCGCGAACCGGCTACCGTCCGCGAGCCCGTCGACCAGGTAGAGCTCCCACAGGGGGCGGGCTCGATCGAGCTGCCGGCTCTGGACTCGCGCTACCAGCTCACGCAGCTGCTCCGGGCTACCGGGACGAGGCAGCGCCGACTGCCGGACGTGATAGTCCAGCTCGAACTTGGCGTCGTCCACCCAAATCGGCGCGGCCACGTGGCCAGGGACGTGCCGCAGCCGCTGCCGGTAGCGAGAAAGCTGCGCCACTTGCTCGCCGATCAAGCCAACGAGATCTGCCGGCGAGAACCCGCCCGCCGGTGTCTCGAAGATGGCCACGCTGCCGACGTGCATCGGCAGCGTCGGTCCTTCAACGTAGAGAAACGGCAGATCAAGGGGGCTGAGTCGGTCGGACACGAATGCGCCTCCTCGCCAGGGCCGCCATGGTCGCCCGCAGCCTTGGTCATGCCCTCGCAGGTCTGAGCTAGCATATCCGCCAAAACACTGTTCCCATGAGAAGCAGACACCGTGCGAAGTGCGTCGCGAACCGGGGGTGGCCTGGCCGTCTTGATCACGCTGACCGTTGTCGCGGCCGCGTGCTCGGGCGAGAACCACGAGGGGCATCCGACCATCAGTCCGCCGGTCACGGCCAGCCCGTCCACGTCGCCGAGCACATCGCCGACCAGCTCCGCCAGCCCGACCACCACCTCGAACGAGGTGGTGATCGAGGTCCAGGTCGCCAACGGCCGGGTCACGCCCAGCCCGGACCGGCGGGTCAACCTTGTCCAGGGCCAGCCAGTGCGGATCGTGGTGACCAGCGACGTCGCCGACCAGGTCCACGTGCACGGGTACGACCTCGAGGCCGAGGTCGGCGCCGGTGAGAGCGTGACGCTGGACTTCGTGGCCGACCAGACCGGCCAGTTCGAGGTAGAGCTGCACGAGCTCGACCCCGGCCTGCTGTTTACATTGCGAGTCCAGTGAGCCTGGCGGGTCTTGTCCGGTCCGGGTCCGACCCGGACTGGGTCGTCCTCGCCCACGGGGTAGGCGGACGACAAGACCTGCCGATCCCGTTCAGCCTCGCCCTGGTCGGCGCGGTGGTCGCGCTGCTGGTGTCGTTCGCTGCGCTGGGTTGGCTGTGGCGGGAGCCGCGACTGCGCGGCGAGACCGCCGGGCGGCCGGTTCCGATTGGGCTGCAGCGGATGCTGGACTCGACCGGGTTCCGCTGGGCGCTGCGTATCCTTGGTCTGCTCCTGGTCGGCTTCGTCGTGATGGCCGCGACGCTCGGCCCGGACCGGGCCACCAACCCGACCGCGACCTGGATCTACGTGCTGTTCTGGGTGGGGTTGGTGCCGGCTTCGATCCTGTTCGGCCCGGTGTGGCGGCAACTGAACCCACTGCGCACCTTGCAGCGCGGCATCGCCGCCCTGCTCGGCACCCGCCCGGAAGAGGGGCTGCGGCCGCTGCCCAGCCGGCTCGGCTACTGGCCGGCTGCGGTCTCGCTGTTCGCGTTCACTTGGCTCGAGCTGGTCGCGGCCGAGCGCACCACGCTGCCGGTGCTGCGTGCCTTCTTCACCATCTACTTCGTCGTGCACCTGATGGCCAGCGTGGTCTACGGCTCGCACTGGTTCGACCGGGCCGACGGGTTCGAGGTGTATTCGAGCCTGCTCGGCCGGCTGTCCCCGCTGGGCCGCCGGGCCGACGGCCGGCTGGTGCTGCGCAGCCCGTTCAACAGCCTCGACGGGCTCGCCCCGGCGGCCGGACTGGTCGCCACCGTGTGCGTTCTGCTCGGCTCGACCGCATACGACGGCTTCTCCAACTCCCCGTTCTGGATCAGGTTCACCAGCGAGTCGGACCTGTCACCCCGGATGTCGGGCACGATGGGCCTGCTCGGGTTCGTGCTGCTCGCCGTGCTGACCTACTCGATGGCCACCTGGCTGGCCGGCGTACTGGGTAGCCAGGCGCGGGATCGAGAGCACGCCGGGTTCGGGTTGCCGACGCTGTTCGCGCATTCCATCATTCCGATCGCCGCCGGGTATCTGATCGCGCACTACTTCTCGCTGCTGGTATTCGAGGGCCAGCACGCGCTGATCTTCGCGTCCGATCCGTTGCTGAAGGGCTGGAACCTGTTCGGCACCGCCGAGCGTGGCGTGGACTTCACCATCGTCTCGGCAAGCACGATCGCGGTCGTCCAGGTGCTCGCGATCGTCATCGGTCACATCTGCGGTGTCGTCGCCGCGCACGACCGGGCGGTCCGGCTGTTCCCACGCCGGCAGGCGGTGGCCGGCCAGCTACCGCTGCTGGTGCTCATGGTCTGCTACACCGTCGGCGGGCTGCTGCTGCTCTTCTCCACCTAG
>JAKEEW010000086.1 GCA_022616375.1 Sporichthyaceae bacterium | reverse complement strand
GGGGTTCGCCGTGCAAATGGGTACGGTGGGGTCCTCGGGACGTTCCTGGCCGACCCGCTGGCCGGGCAGTGGGGTATGGTCGACTCCCTGTCCGCCAAGATCCGGCACGTGGTCGGGTAACGGGACTCCACCGACCCGCAGGCAGCAGCCGGGCTACGGCCATACCTCGACGGCGGCGTGAGTCTGCTCCCCACTCCGGAGCCAGACCCTCCACTGTGGATTGATAGAGGACTCCTTGATCCCTTGAACTTAGCGCGACACGCCGGCACAGACTTCGAACGTTTGTCGCAGATCGATGGTAGGCTGATGTCGTGCCTGGGGAGACACGATCCGATCCGATCGCCGACGCGGTGGCCGGGTTGGTCGACCTCGCGGTCGGGCCGGGGCTTTCCGCGGCGCTGGCTTCGTTGGAGCTGAAGTCGTTGACCGGGTCGCAGTGCGTGGATGTGCTCAAGGCCAGGTATCGGCAGGGCAATCACGAGCGTGGCGAACTGTTCGCGGTCATCGCCGAGGTGTTGCGCCGCAACGAAGCCGAGTCCTCGGCGTTTGAGGAGTATCCGGGGGAGTTCGCCGCCGACGAAGTCCGGGCGGCGCTGGTGTTGACCCGCCGCGCCGCCGATGGCCTGTGCGACCTGGCCGAGAGCGTGGTGCGGGGGTTGCCGGACGTGCAGCGGGCGCTGGCCGCCGGGCTGCTCGACCAGCCGCGGGTGCGGGTGTTTCGCAGGTGGACCTGTGGCCTGTCCGACGAGCACACGAAGGCGATCGTGACCGCGTTGCTGCCGAAGGCGCCGAAGTTGACCACGGCCCAGCTGATGCACCAGATCCAACGGTATGCGATTGCGTTGGACCCCACCTGGGCCCGGCGCCGCTACGAACAGGCGCTGAAGGGCCGGCGGGTGGTGGGCAGCCGCAACGAGGACGGCACCGCCAACCTGGCCGGTTATGACCTGCCGCCCGATCAGGTTGCCGCCGCCGTCGCCCGGCTGGACCGGCTGGCCAAGGCCGCAAAGCAGGCCGGCCATCCCGATCCGATCGACCACGTCCGCTCCTACCTGTTCCTGGGGATGACCGACGGCAGCTACGAAGGACTCACCGACCCGCAGATCCTGGCCCGGCTCCTCGCCGACACCACCCTCAGCCAACCGTCACCGGCCACCGGGCCGTCGCAGGCCGAGCCCGCCGACGAATCGCCCGAGGGAGACCCCGCCAACCACCAGCCTGCCGACGGATCCTCCACTGAGGACTCGACCGCAGCCGACGACCGAGCCGACTCCGACGATCCCGCCGACCGCGAGCCGACAGACGACCCGTCCGCAGATGCGACTTCCTTCGCTGGCGAAGCCGGACCTGACGGCCCCGCCAGCGACGACGAAGCCACAAACGGCAGCGATCGTTCGGAACAAGCTGACGACGATCCAGGCGAGGGGCAGGACGATCCGGGCCAGGATGATGATGGCCCCGGTCCGGGTGACGGCGGTCCCAGTCCGGGTGACGGCGATCCCGGTCCGGGTGACGGTGGTCCTGGTGACGGTGGTCCTGGTGACGGTGGCCCGGACCGCAGCGGCGCGGTGGGGCGTGGCTCGGGGCTGCGGCTGCTGGTGCGGCTGGCCACTCTGGCCGAGGCCGACCAACGCCCGGGTGACCTGGTCGGCTCCGGCCCGGTGCACGCCGAACTCGCCCGCGCCATGGCCAACACGCCCGGCGCATCTTGGTGGTATGCGCTCACCAACCCGGCTGGCGCACCGCTGGCCATCGGCTCGGTTCGTAGCCGGCCGCGCGGCCCGGCGCCCGGCGGGCGCGGCTATCCCGGGCTGCACGTGT
>JAKEEW010000001.1 GCA_022616375.1 Sporichthyaceae bacterium | reverse complement strand
CCTAGGGCCTGTATCAAAGTGGGTCATAGCCATTCGTTGATCGCGGCAATCTGCACGGTGGCTTGGTAGCGCACGGCGAGCTTGTCGTAGCGGGTCGCGACCCCGCGGTGGCGTTTGAGCCGGTTGATGCCACACTCCACGGCGTGGCGCTGCTTGTAGGTTTCAGGGTCGAAGGCCGGTGGTCGCCCGCCCCTGGACCCTTTCTTGCGTCGGTTGGCGTCCTGATCGGCCTTGCTGGGGATCGTCGCCTTGATCCCTCGCCGGCGCAGGTCGGCGCGGTTGGCCTTGGAGGTGTAGGCCTTATCGGCCAGGACCCGGTCGGGGCGGGTGCGGGGCCGGCCGCCGTGCAGCCGCGGAACCCGGATGCCGTCCAGGACCACCGCAAACTGTGGGCTGTCACCGCGCTGCCCGGCGGTCAGCACGATCGACAATGGCCGCTGGCCCTGCTCGCAGCCAAGATGCAGCTTGGTGGTCAGCCCACCCCGAGAGCGGCCCAGCGCATGATCGGCCGGCTCGAGGTGGACGCCGCCGGGTGGTTCGGCCTGCAGGTCCCCCTTTTGCGCGCCCCGGCTGCGTGCTGGTGCGCCCGGGCGATCGTGGAGTCCACGCTGACGTCCCAGGTGATCTGCCCGGCCGCAGCCGCCAGGGCCTGCAACGCGGTCAGCAGCCGCTGCCAGGTCCCGTCGCGCTGCCAGCGCCGAAACAGCGCGCAGGCCGCCGCCCAGGACCCGTAGCGCGCCGGCACGTCCCGCCATGGCGCGCCGACCCGGATCCGCCATCGGATCCCATCGATGAGCTGGCGCTTGGTCCATGTTGGCGGCCGGCCCGGTCGACGCCCCACGGGCAGCAGCGGTTGCAGGACCGCCCACTGCGCGTCGGTCAGGTCGTGCCGCCCCGTCACCGTTACAGTGGCCACGAGGTCTCCGGATGGATGGGCTTCTTCGTCGATGCACCATCTACCGGAGACCTCGCTCGGTGTCGAACTCGACACACCGTCCCAACATCAGGCCAGATCAACCGCCACAGCAGACTTCGATACAGGCCCTAGGTGGCTGGTGT
>JAKEEW010000592.1 GCA_022616375.1 Sporichthyaceae bacterium | reverse complement strand
TCTCGACCGTCCACCACCACCCGGCCCGCGGTCGGGCGCAGCAGGCCGACGGCGGCCTTCAGGGTGGTGCTCTTGCCCGATCCGTTGGGCCCGATCAGGGCCAGTGTCTCGCCGGCGTGGACGTCGAGCGTCAGCCCGTCCACCGCGAGCACGTGGCCGTAGGACTTGGCGAACCCCTCATACCGGATCACCGCGCCACCATCCTCTCCGCCCTGGGTGTTCCATCGTATCGCGGCGCCAGCGGCGCCGAATCCACTACGCGGGGCAGGCCGAACACCGGAAAGGCCTCCTCCGCCCAGGACAGGGCCTGCGCCGCCAGCGTGCCGGCGAAGATCTCCAGCGCCGGACGCGCGGCGGCGAGCGACAGGAACGGATCGCCGGCGCGGTAGGGCCGGTCGCCGATACCGTCCCGGTCGAGGTCGAACACCGCGGGGTCGCCCCAGTCGTTGCCTCGGCCATCCAGGCTCCAGGCATTGTCGCTGCTGCCGAGCAGCTTGCGCACCGGCGTCCGGTTGTGCCGGAAGGCGTTCTCGGTGAAGATGTTCTGCTCGGCGCTCGCGGGCAGATCGATGCCGGTGCCGTTGCCGGCGATCAGGTTGTTCCGGAAGGTGTTCCGGAGCGAGCCGTCGAGGAACAGCGCCGTGAGGTTGCCCTCGAATTGGTTCCCCTCCGCCAGGATGTCCTCGCCGGTGTGCAGCAGCAGCCCGTAGGCCCGGTAGCCGATGTGGCGGGCGAAGACGTTCTCCCGGAGCACGATCCGCTTGGAGAACATGACCGCGGCGCCCGCCGCATTCCTGGTGAAGACGTTGCGCTCGAACCGGTTGTCGTCGGAGTACATGTAGTGCAGGCCGTAGCGGGTGCCGGTCACCTCGTTGTCGGCCACCAGATTGTCGCTCGCGAAGGAGAAGTAGATCCCGTCGCGGCTGCGGCGCACCCGGTTTCCGGTCAGGCGGTTGCCGGTCGAGTTGAACAGGTGAATGCCGTTTCCCCGCGCCGACTCGATCAGGTCTGCGGCGCCGAGAATGTCGTTGTTCTCGATCGTGACGCCGTGCGACTCGACCAGGTAGATCCCGTGCAGCGGCTCCCGCACGGCGAGCCCCCGGACCACGCAGCCGGTGCAGTGGTCGAGCTTCACCGCGGCCTCGTCCCGGTCCAGCGACCGGCCGCTGCCCCGGACCACGAATCCCTGAAGCGTCACCGAGTCCGCGGCGACGGTGATGACGGTGCCGCGCCGGCCCCCGTCCACCTCCGCCGCGCGGGAGCCGATGATGGTGATGCCCGGCACCCGCACCACCAGCGGCCCGCGGTGGGTGCCGTCCCGCAGCCGGACAGTGTCGCCCGGCTGGGCGGCGGCGAGCGCCTCGGCGACGCTTGGGGCGGCGACTCCCTGCCCCTGGCCGCCGAGCGCGAGGGCGATGGCCGCGGAGACCG
>JAKEEW010000591.1 GCA_022616375.1 Sporichthyaceae bacterium | reverse complement strand
TTCCAGGACAGCGGCAGGCCGTTGACCGGGTCGAGGGCCGCGATGCCCTCCCGGTCGACCGCACCCGGCCCCTTGAAGCTGGAGATGTAGACCGGGTTGTTCAGCCAGCGCAGGTGCCCGCCCACGTAGATAGCCGTACCGGTCACCGCGACCGAATACAGGCTGTCGCCGCCGGTGAGGTCGAACCAGGTCGGCTCCTGGCCGGTCCCGGTGGCGGACATCTCCCACCGGCTGACCCCGTCGCACAGGCCGCCGATCGGGGTGTGCCCGCCGGTCGCGGCGATCGCGAAGTAGGACCCGTCCGGTGCGATGTCGACGTCCCTGACGTCGAACTTGGTGCTGTTCGAGCTGCCGCACTTGATGTCGTACTTGGAGGTGGCCCAGTTCATCACGGTGGCCGGCGAGGTCGAGATGTCGATCTTGCCAACCTGCACCCTGGTCTGCCCGTCGATGGTGCGGAAGTTGCCGAGCACCACCATCGAGTTGCCGTCCGGGCTGACGTCGAACTTGTAGACCTGGCCGGTGCCACCCCAGACCAGGCCGGCGAAGGCCAGGTTGACGTCCGGCTTGAGCGCGCCGGTGGACGGGTTCAGCTCGGCCAGGTAGGTGCGCAGGGTGCCACCGATGTCGGTGAACAGGCCACCGATGAACAGCCGGCCGGAGGCGTAGCGCGCGTCCATCACGGCCGCGTTCACCACGGGCGGGTTGAACCCGGCCACCTTGGCTCCGGTCGTGACGTCCAGCCGCGCGATCTTGAAGGCCGAGACCCCGCTGATCGCGCCGAACTTGCCGCCGACGTACACCGAGGTGCCGTCCGGCCCGGGTGCCAGGGTCCGGACCACGTCGTTCACGTCAGGGGTGAACGTGGTCGAGATCTCACCGGTGGTCTTGTCGTAGGCGAGCAGGTTGTGCCTGGCCAGCACCGGCGACCCGTCCGGGGCGTTACGGGCCTGGGTGAACGCGCCGCCGAGCACGACCGTGTTGCCGACCTCGGCGACTGCGAACACCTCACCGTCGAGCACGTGCGGGGTGAAGTTCACCGGGTCGTCGCTGACCACGACGTCATGCTCGGTCTGCACTCCGAGCGCACCCTGTTGACCTAAGACCGCCAAGCCGCCGACGGCGAACACAATCGCCGCGATCATGCTGGTCCGACGACGACCCATCGTTGCGCTCCTCCTGAACCGATGTGTTCCTGCTGGAGGCCGGCTGATCCGGCTC
>JAKEEW010000085.1 GCA_022616375.1 Sporichthyaceae bacterium | reverse complement strand
GAAGGAGGAGTCGATAGTGGAGCTATGGCGACTCTCGACTTCGCAGCCGGTCGTCGCCTGGGCGGCGATCCGCGCCGCCGACGACTTGGGAGACACACCCTAACCGCGCCGGCGATCCGGGATCGCCGGACCGGGATGGTGTGGCGCGCCGGACGGGAATCCCCGACACCGCACGGGAATCCTCGACGGTGACGGGAATCCCCGTACAGCTGCACATTCACTACCTCCTTCCCGGCAGCCGCGAGCCGGCCCGGATCGCTATCGCTCCGGCGGTATGCCGATCTCTCAGCTGACCAAGACCGGTTTCCAGCCGGAGCCGGACTGCTCGACCGTGACCACGCTGCGGCGGCGCTCCACCGGCTCGCCGATCGGGGAGGTGCCGGCCCAGATCAGCGTCACGGAGACGCGCACCGGATCCAGGCCGGCACCCTCCGCGGTGCTGGCCTGGATCCGCACGTCAGTCCAGAGCGCCCGGGCCGGCTCGTCCCAGAAACCGGGGAAGGCGTTGCGGCCCCATCCGGTCAGGTCGGCGAGCAACACCCGCCCGGCGACCTCGATGGCGGCATCCCGCTCGGTCGCCGACAGCGCCGGAGTGCTCGGGCCGGGCCCGCCGTCGAGCAGGTCTTGCAGGTAGTCGTCGGGGACGGATCCGGCCAGCGGGTCGGGCAGCAGCGCCGGGTCGATCGGCAGGCCGGAGCCGCCGGGGGCGCCAGGTCCGATCGGCCTGGCCGGTAGCGGCTCGACCGGTGGGTAAGGGCTGCCGATCCCGGTCGGCGGATCGAGTGGCGGCGCCGACCGCAGCCGCAGCACCGCGGCGGCCGGCGGTTGCTCCGGGCCGGGCTCCGGCCGGTCCACAGCCGCCTGCCGGTGCTGGCCGAGCAGCAGGAACAGCGCACCGGCCGCCGCCAGCAGCAATGCGGCCCACAGCAGCCCGGCTGGCCTGGTCGGAGTCATCGCGGTCCCCCGGTGCCGGCTAACCGCAACGCGCCGATGTAGCCGTCGAGGTACATCGGCTCGACCCGTACCACGGTGCCGGGTCGCGGCGCGTTAACCATGCTGCCGCCACCGACGTAGATCCCCACGTGGTGGATGGTCCCGGGGTCGGCCGTGTCGAACGCGAAGAACACCAGATCGCCGGGCTGCAGCGCGCCGATGCCGGCGCCGCGCGGGATCCGGGTGCCCGGCCCGAACTGGTATTGCGCCGCGGACACCCGGGGCAGCGCGATCCCGGCCGAGGCAGCCGCGTGCAGGGTCAGCCCGGAGCAGTCGAAGCCGACCACGGTGCGGCCGTCCTGCCCGCCCGGCGAGCAGCAGATCCCCGTGGTCGGGCCGCCGGCGTTGCCGCCGCCCCAGCTGTAGGGGGTGCCGAGCCAGCGCATCGCGGCTTCGACCACCCGCGCGCCGACCTCGGATGCCGGGACCGGATCGATCGCGGCCAGGGACAGCTCGTCGTAGGCGGTGATCCAGCCCAGTACGTCGGCCACGTACACCGCCGAGTCGTTGTACCGGCGCAGTGCCGCGGCCAATGCGCCGCTGTCGAGCAGGTCGACCGGCTGGTCGCCGCACAGGTAGACAGCGGCGGCGAGCGCGGCGTCGAACACGTTGTGCGGGTCGGCCTGCCGGTCGCCGTTGCCGTCCCGGCCGGCCCCGCCCCCACTCCCGCCAGGCCCGGCCCAGGTACCGGGCAGGAACTGCATCGGCCCGACCGCGCGATCCCAGACCTGGTTACCGTCGTAGCGACCGCCATCGGTGTCCTGGATCCGGGCGGTGCCAGGGACCGATCCGTCCAGCAGCGGGCCGTAGATGGGTGGGGTGACCCGGCCGCTGCCGTCGATCGATCGGCCGGCCGCGTGCCGGGTCTCCACCATGCCGATCCCGGCCAGCACCGACCAGCGCATCCCGGTGCAGTCCGGACGCTGTTCGGCCGCGGTTGCAGCGGCCTGTGAGTAGGCAACCAGCAGGGTCGGGTCGATGCCGGCCACCGCTGCCGGCGCGATGATGGCCGGTGCACCGAGGCCGGTCGCGGCGAACAGTGCAACGAACACCATGGCCACCACCGCCACCGCCGGCGCGGCCAGGATGAGCAGGACCTTGACCACCATCTAGGACGCCACCACCGGCCCCACTACCGCCACCGGGTGGGCCGGCCCCGGGCGGCGTGCAGGCTGGCCCAGACCGCCGCCGAACGGCGGACGGTCCGGCCGTTGGCCGCGTGTGCCGGTCCACCGCTGCGCGGTGCCGGACCGTCACGTAGCGCGGCTCCGGCCCGTAGCCCGCGCAGCGCGGGATCGCGCAACGCCCCCCCGGCCGAGCCGCCCCCGCCGCCACCGGCGCCGTGCCGGCCGCTCGAGCGCAGCAGCGGGACCCGCTCCCTGACCCGGCCGCCGGCCTCCTTGACGCCGTGTAGGGCCTGCCGGCCCAGCGCGGCCGGTGCGGTGATCGGCTTGGCGGCGGTCCGCAGCTCGCCGCGACCCTGACCGATGAAGCTGGCCACCGCGGACGGCGGGGCGCCGGTGCGGACCCAGACCACCGGCGGCCCGCTCGGCGGCCTGCTGTGCGCCAGCTTGGCGGTCACCGTCGCGGCGGCCCGGTGGCCGGCGTTGAGCAGCCGGCGGTGGAACACCAGCGCGGCGAACGCGGCAACGTCGATGACCACGAAGCTGACGATCAGCGCCTGCCCGTTGGTCTGCTCGAGCAGCACCTGGACGAACGTCATGAACAGGGCGAGGAACACCAGCGACAGGAACAGGGTGAGCAGCGCGCGCAGCACCCCGCCGACCCACTGCCACAGCGCCGCCCGCCCCGGCCCGGGCAGGATCGCGAACGGCAGCACGAACACCGCCCGGATCACCTCGAAGGCCAGCCACAGCTGGGCCAGCAGGTAGCCGCCCACCACCACGATGAACAGCGCGACGATGATGAGCGCGGCCATGAACGTCAGCAGCGAGCCCAGTAACCGGTCGATGGTCGGGTCCTCGTTGAACTCCGCGTACGCCTCGCAGCCGGCCGACGTCATGATCTTGCGAGGATCGTTGTCCTGGTGCTCGTCCGCGGTCGCCCACGGGCCGTCCCGCACGATCTGGTCGTACGCGTCCCGGCACCGCCCGTCGACCGAGCCGTCGAACGTGACGCCGTAGTTGAGCAGCTGGTGCGGTCTCCGGATGAACGTGTCGACCAGAGTCTGGGTGACCGGCTCGCTGATCCGCTCGGTGCCGGTGCACGGCCCGAACTCACCCGGATCGACCGGACCGCGACCTGGCTCCGGGTCGGGGGTGTCCGGTGGCAGCGCCAGCTCGGCCACCCCGGCGGTGAAGCACTTGGCGGCGTGGGTGACTCCGCCGGTGCCGCCCTCGCCGAGCAGCAGCAGCGCCGGCGAGGCCAGCCAGGTGGCCACGATCGCCGAGATCAGGATGCTCATGGCGCCTTCGCGCATGCCCCGGCTGCGGCTGCGGAACAGCACCAGCCAGGTCGCGTACACCCCGGCGATGGACAGCATCAGCCCGGGCAGGCCGATCCGGTCGACGATCAGGTTCTGGAACGCGGTGGAGATGTTGTCCACCGGCCGGAACAGGATCCGGACCAGCTCGAACTGCAGCGCCCAGTCGATCAGCCAGGCGGCGAACCCGACCAGCACCCGCGCGCCGGCGAATGCCACCGACATCGGCCAGTAGGTGATCTCGCGCATGATGTCGTCCCACGCGCCCATGTCGGCGTGGATGTCGTAGTGGCTGATCGGGACACCGGCCGAGTCGGTCACGGTGAACGGTTCGAGGATGCCGGGCTGGTCCGGATTCGGCTGCGCGGCAACCGTGCCCAGCGCGGCCAGCCGGGCCGCCAGCGTCGCACTGAGCTCGGTAATCATGCGTGCTCGACCAGCCCGAAGCCGGCCTCGACTGGGGTCGTGGTGATCGCCTCGGCGATCCGGGGGACCGGCGGCAGCAGGATCTTGACCTGGTCGACCGAGCCGGTCAGGTGCCGGTAGAGGCATTCGCCGGCGCGCCGTTCCCGTTCCACCGGGTTGCCGTGCACCGGGGACAGCTCCTTGGTGACCAGGTCGACCAGCCCGGGCTCGGTGGCGTCCAGCCCGAGGAACTCCAGGCCCCGGCTGGCCAGGGTCGGGCTGCGGTGCCGGAACAGGAACCGGTGACTGAGCAGCCCGCGGATTGTCTCGTTGCCGAAGTCGGCCGGGTCGTGACTACCGAGGAACGCGCCGGCGAAGTGCTTGCGGCCGTCCCGGATCTGCTCGAGCAGCAGCTCCTGGCCCTCGACCGAGGACGTTAGCCACCAGCATTCGTCGAAGAACACCCCGACGAACCGGCCGCGGTCGGCGAAGGACACCTCCCGGCAGAGTGCGGCGATCAGGTACAGGCAGGCCCGACCGAACACCTTCTCGAACTCCAGCCGCTTGAACCGGTACTCGACCGACAGCTCGTCCTTGCTGGGCAGCATCAGCCCGGCGGTGGCGAACACCACCGAGGCCGCGCCTCCGGCCGCCACGTCGGCCAACCGCAGCGGCGGCAGGTCGGCGTCGAACAGCACCCTGGCCAGGTCCTTGGTGGCGACTACCCGCAGCTTGCGGGACAGGTCGGCGGCGGCCGGCTCGTTGGCCGCCGCGCGGCGGTCCAGCTCGGCCACCAGCGCGGTCATGCTCCGGCAGGGCTGGTTGACCACGGTCGCGATCGCCTCGGCCAGCACGATGCCCTCGACCTCCATCGGGGCGGTGCCGAGCAGCAGGGTGAGGAAGCTCTCGGTGTAGCGCGCGCTACGGGATGGCGGGAAGATCCGCAACGGGTCAAGGTTGACCTCGGCCCGGTCGCTGATCCGGATCACCTGGGTAGCGCCGGGGCAGGCCTGGGCGAACCTGACCCACTCCTCGACCGGAGTGCGGTCCACCACCAGCGCCCTGGCGTGCGGATCGCGGGCCAGCAGCAGCCACATGAACACCTTCATCGCGACCGACTTGCCGGCCCCGAGCTCGCCGACCCACCCGGCCGAGGCGCTGGCGTTGACCCGGGGACCGTAGGTGGGATCGACCAGCACCGGGCGGATGCCGCTGCCGCCCAGGCTGAACCCGAGCAGGCCGCCGGTCGGATCGCCGAGCTGGCCGCCAGTCCACGGCATGGACATCGCGAAGTCGCGGGCCAGCAGGTACTGCACGTAGTCGCGGATCACCCGCGGGGTCTGGTAGCCGGGCAGCATCGCGGTGTAAAGGGATAGCTGGTCGCCGAGCGGGCGGGCCAGCTGGTAGTCGTTGGCGGCGTACGCCTTGCGGACCGCCTCGGCCTGCGCCTCGGCGTCGGTGCGCTGGTCGGCCGATACGCACAGCACGACGCTGACCTGCAGCTCCACCTCGCTAGCGCTGGCCTGCAGCCGGGCCCGGTAGTCGTCAAGTGAGGCCCGGGCCTCCTGCAGCGCGGCCGGCACACCGGCGGTCTCGTTGCTGTACTCGCCAACCTGCTCGGCCAGCTCCCTGGCCTGGCGCCGGCTGCGCGCCTCCGCCTCGGCGGCCGGAACGCTGCGGATCCGGGCGGCCCAGTCGATCGGCAGGCCGAAGTCGTCGAGGTTGGCCAGCCATTCCGAGCCGGGGAACGCGAACGCGTCGGGCATCTCGGCCAGCGTGAGCATCGCCTGATAGCTGGCGCCGCGCTCGGTCATCACCTTGAGCAGCCGGCGGTCGAACGGCCCGGAGTTTGCGCTGTCCGGGTCGGTCTTGGCGCCCTCGTCGAACACGGTCTCGTTCACCAGCGCCAGTCCGGTCCGCGGTGCCGCCTGCTCGGCCCGCGGCAGCGGCGGCTCGTCCAAGCTGCGCCTGGCCGCCCTGGCGTGCATCCAGAAAAGCTCGGCCGGGGTGGCCTCGCGCAGCTGCACCGTGCCGGGCAACGTGGCGCGTAGTTGCCGGGCCGCGGCCAGGTAGGACCGCACCTCGGCGCGGCCCGGTGGGTTGGGCGCGATCCCGAACGCCGCGATCACCGCGGCCATCGCCGAGTCCTTGATGGCGCCGGCGCGCTGGGACTTGGTCAGCGTGGGCAGCGGCACCGAGAGCCAGTGGGCGCGCTCGTGCAGCGCCATGCGCTCCAGGCTGTCCAGGGTGGCCTCGCATGCCTGCACCCAGTCCGGGCAGTCCGCCAGCGGCACCCCGTCGATCATCCGCCGGACCACGTCCGCGGCGTCGGTGCGCGGGCACAGGCTGAGCAGCAGCGACTCGGCCGGCAGGCCCTTGAGCATCGCCTCGGTGGCGTCCAGCAGGTCGCGCTTGGCGGTGCGACCGGCGTGGTGGTAGCTGCGTGGCAGCACCTGCCAGGTCGCCCATACCGGTCCGGTCATCGTCCAGGCGAGGTTGCCGGCCAGGTAGCGGATGGGAGAACGCACGGGAGTGCCCCTAGTGAGTCGAGTCGGACAAGTCCAGCAACTGGCTCAGCCCGGTCGGCGCCAGTGCGGGCCGCCGGCCGGATCGTTGCGCCGGCTGCGGGCCGGGTCGCTGCGCCGGCTGCGGTCCGGGCCGAAGCGCGGGTCGCGGCGTGGGTCGATGACCGGGCCTGGCCGGCGCCGGGATCGGAACCCGGGACCTGGCCAGGTCCGGCGGGACCGGTCCGAACCTGAACCGGCCTACCTGACGCTGGGTGCGGATCGGGCGAAGCGGTCGGCCGCGCAGCCGCCCACCACGGGGTGCGGAGAGGTAGCTGAGCCAGCCGACCGCTGCCCAGATCGGGCTTCGCCCGTCAACGCGGGCGTGCCGCAGCGCGAACGCCAGCCCGTACGGCACGGCTATGAAGACGACCAGGTTGAGCGGGCCGAAGTGGGCCCACAGCGGGCTGGTCTGCTTGAGCACGAGGGCGGCCAGCACCATCGCGCCGATCTGGTGCAGGCTGTAGGGCCCGCCCGGGATCCGCCCGCCGCCGGGCAGCTTGCCGATGACCAGCGGGAACCTGCGCGCCTTCGTGTAGCAGTGCCCGACCACCTGGGCCGGTTCGGCACTGCCTGGCGCTGCTCCGCCGGAGACCGTCATGGCGGCTCAGAGCACCCGCTCCGCGGCCGGATCGCGCAGGTCGTGTGCGGCAGGCCGCACACGACCTCGGCCCTCGTCCTGGATCTCGTCCTGGACCCGCTCGCCGAGCCACTCCATGTTCTGCACGGCGAACCAGAGGAACGCGCCGAGCAGGAACGCGATGATGGTCGGCACGAAGGCCCTGGTCTTGACGAAGACGGCGATCACCACGAACGCGGCCAGCAACAGCACGACCATCGGGATGACGCCCTGGATCTGGTCGGTCTTTCCGGTGATCCAGTCGAGGATGTCGCCGGCCAGCACGACCTGGCCGTCGGGTGCGGGGGTGGACATGCGGTTCTCCTATGAAGCCGATGGGCTGGCTGAGACGGGGGAGGGTTCGTCGGGTTCGTCGGCCCCGAGTGCGGGCGCGAGATCGAGCGCGCTGACCTCCCAGCGGCCATCCCTCGAGGTGAGCGTCAGGGCGTAGCCGAGCAGGTGGGTGCCGGCGTGCCGGTCGGTCGCCTCGACCGTGGCCAGCACCGCGAGCTCGGTGCCGTCCTGGTCCAGGTCACGACCGCGGCTGCCGCTGGCGGGCTCGTCGGTGGATAGGTCCCGAACGGTCAGGTCGGTGTAAGGCGAAGGCACGATCGGGGTCAGCGCGCTCCCCGGGCTGATGTACCGGGTCAGCTCGCCCTCACCGAGCAGATACGCCTCGAGGAAGCGGGTGACCGCGCCGGCTACCGGATCGTTCTTGCCGGTGGCCCGGTTGCGCGGGTAGCCAACCTCGATTGGTTCCAGTCCGGCCGGTGCGCCGACCTCGGCGGGAAGCCCGGTGGCGACGTATCCCGTCGGTCCACCGGGCTCCCCCTCACCCCCCGCCTCCGGACCACCGAGCACCCGGATCGCGACCCGGTAGAAATGCAGGCCGGCGTCGATCCAGCCGCTTTCGGTGCGGGTTGCGACCTGGGCCGCCACCGTGATCGACCAGTAGCCGGGCGAGACCTCCACCACCTCGACCGGAACCAGCCGGCTGGCGCTGTGCCGGTTCGGTTCGTCCGGCAGGTTGGCCAGCTGCGGGTAGTACGCGCGCACCGTCTCCTCGGTGCCGCTACCAGCAGCCAGCCAAGCTCCGACGTAGAGCGTGGCGACGCCGGCCGGTGCGGTGCCCGACCTGGTCGCGGGTGCGGTCCGGTCGGCCGCGCCGGCCGAGCCGCCGGCGTCGTGCGCCAGTGCGGTCAGCCCGAGCAGCGGGCCGGCGACGACCGCGAACCACAGCAGCGTGGTGGCCACCTTCGTGGCCAGGCCGAGCGCGGCCGGCGAGCTTTGCCAGCCGGGCAGATCCAGTTCGCCAGCATCGCCCGGGTCGCCGTCCCAGCCGGGGTCGGCGTAGACCGGCCCCAGCTCGACCGGGAGCGTGGCGCGGCGGTGGTGGTTACGCGGTTTGCTGCGCGCGCCCATCGGCCTCACCACCTTCGGAGTCGGCTTCGACCTCGGCCAGCAGCTCGACGATCCGGGCCCGCAGCTCGGCCGGGCCGCGCTCGCGCAGCGCGGCCAGCGCGGCCAGCGCCGGCGCGGCCTCGGTGTCGAGATAGGCCCGCAGCTGCCGGTAGACCTCGGCGTCGATGGGCTGCTCGGCCAGCCGCAGGATGAGCTCGTGCACGTGCCGGCGGGCCCGGACCACCTGTTGCTCTGCCGCATCCAGAGGTCGCATGCGCTCCACCGCCCATCGCACTACTCGGCGCCGAACTGGCCTTCCTACTAGGGGTAGGTGCCGGGACAGGGCCGGATTGTGACGGTGCGGCGGCGGAGTTTCAGGCGGCTACCGCGGCCTGCGCCGCGAGGAACTCGGCCGCGGCCGCGCGTAACGCCCGGATCGCCCGCAGCCGGCGCTTGCAGACGGTGCTGCGCCCGCACCCGAGCCGGGCGGCCAGCGCCCGGTCGTCCAGCGGTTGCGCGCTGTAGGCCCGGGCGAGCAGCGCGGCATCCGCTGCTACGAGCACCCGTTGCTCGACCGCCCAGACCAGCAGTTCGAGCAGGAGGCCGCGGCTGCTCGGCACCGGAGAGCACGCTTCCCGCGCCTCGCTGACCGCCTCGTCCGCGGCGTCGATGACCTGCAGGTCCAGCGCGCGCTGCAAGCAGCTCAGCAGGCCGGCCAGCGGGTCCCCGGCGTCCTGGGCCGGCTCGAACAGCGGGTCGGCCGGATCCACCAGCAGCTCGTCGGCAGCGGACCTGCCGGTCCGGCGCTGCAGCAGATGCAGCGTGTCCAGGCCGAGGTTGCCAGCCACGCTGTGTTGCCTGCGCTCTACCGGATAGCCGCGGATGGTCTCGTACAGGCACGCCACCACCGCGCTGATCCGCTCGTCCGGATCGGGCATCCGGCCGCGCTGGCTGCGCGCGATCGCGACCGCCTTGGGCAGCATCAGCTGCAGGACGGTGCGCCCGGCCAGATCCGCCCACGGCGCGTCCGGGCTGGCCGCCTGGCGCAGCAGGGCGAGCAGCAGCTCGTCCACGTCGGCGCGTTCGGAGCGGCTGCGCACCGCGGTCTCGATTGCGGCCAGGTCGGACAGCCCGGCCAGACCGGGCTCCCGGCGCCGCCAGGCGGTCACCGCTGCCCGACTGGCCGGGGTGCCAACCAGCTCCGACCACTCGGCATTGAGCCTGCCGAGCAGCCCGGTCGTGTGCTGGTGCTGGCGTGCTGACACCCCGGCTGCCGGGTACACCGTGTTGCCTCCTGCGCGAACTGCGGTGGGTCCACCCCCTCCCGGGTGGTGCCGTCCACGCTTCGCGCCGGGTCTTGCCAGAACCCTTGCCAGGTGGTGAAAACCGAGGTGCCGAACGGGCGAAATCGCATGTGAATCAAGGGAAAGCGTCGCTAGGCGGCCACAATTGCCCTAATGTGAGACTGCTGTTGCTACATGTAGTGGTTCGACGACTTGCAGCTCAACTGGTTGACGGAGCACCCTCCCCCACGGCCCAGCCGGCCGTGCGCTCCGCACCAGAGGCACGAGGGAGGCCGGTCGGCGTGGAGAGTGTGTACGAGGCCCCGTGCCCGGGGTGTGAGGGCACTGGTCGCGTACCCGGATCCGAATGGGCTGAATGGCTGGCTGAATACCGGCACATCGAGGCGTCCATCATCGATCCGGTGACCCGGCTAGCGGCGCTCGCCGACCACGCGCAGACCCAGCCGCAGCCCTCCTCCTCCGAATACGAGCGCTGCCCGGACTGCGACGGCGACGGCCACCTGCTCACCGAGGCGGGTAAGCAACTGGTGGAGTTCCTGGTCCGCACGGTCCCCGAGCTGGTCGACCGGCACCTCGAGCAGGCCCAGCGCCGGCGGGAGTGGGCCAGGGGCGAGCAGCGGCCGGTCCGCGGTCACCAGAACAGCTGGAACTCCTGGGCCGCCGGCCGCTCGGCCTAGCGCCAACTACTCGACCATCGCGCCAACCATCCACAATGGGCGGGATGACCGCACGCCTAGGCCCGACCGAGCGGCAGGCCGCACTGACCGCGATGGGCGACGGCCGCGAGCTCGACGTGGTCGTGGTGGGCGGCGGCGTGGTCGGAGCCGGTGCGGCGCTGGACGCGGCCACCCGCGGGCTGGACACCGCGATCGTGGAGGCCAGGGACTGGGCCTCGGGCACCTCGTCGCGGTCCAGCAAGCTGATCCACGGCGGGCTGCGCTACCTGGAGATGCTGGACTTCGGCCTGGTCCGCGAGGCGCTGCACGAACGCGGCCTGCTGCTGCGCACGCTGGCACCGCACCTGGTCCGCCCGGTGCCGTTCCTGTTCCCGCTGACCGGCTGGGGCTGGCAGCGGCCCTACATCGGCGCCGGCGTCGCGCTCTACGACGGGTTGAGCCGGCTGTCCCTCGGCCCAGGTGACCAGGCCGGCGGTCTACCGCTGCACCGGCACCTGACCCGGCGGCAGGCGCTGAAGCTGGCCCCGTCGTTGCGGCGCGGCTCGCTCACCGGTGCGGTGAAGTACTGGGACGCATCCGTGGACGACGCTCGGCTGACCGTCAGTCTGGTGCGCACCGCGGCCGGCTACGGCGCACTGGCCGCGTCCCGGGCACGGGTGCTCGGTTTCCTGCGCGAGGGCGAGCGGGTGGTCGGGGTCCGGGTCCGCGACCTCGAACGGGGCGAGGATCTCCAGGTGCGGGCCAAGCAGGTGGTCAACGCCACCGGGGTATGGACCGACGAGACCCAGGCCATGGTCGGTGAGCGTGGCCGGATCCACGTAAGGGCCTCCAAGGGCATCCACCTGGTGGTGCCGCGGGACAGGATCCACTCCGCCACCGGCCTGATCATGCGCACCGAGCGGTCCGTGCTGTTCGTCATCCCGTGGGGCCGGCACTGGATCGTCGGCACCACCGACACCGACTGGACGCTGGACAAGGCGCATCCGGCGGCCAGCCGGCGCGACATCGACTACCTGCTGGAGCGGGTCAATGCGGTGCTCACCACACCGCTCGGGCACGCCGACGTGGAAGGCGTCTATGCCGGGCTGCGGCCGTTGCTGCGCGGCGAGACCGACGAGGCGACCTCCGCGCTGTCCCGCGAGCACGTGGTCGGGCATGCCGTGCCCGGGCTGGTCGTGGTGGCCGGGGGCAAGCTGACCACGTACCGGGTGATGGCCAAGGACGCGATCGACGCCGCGGCGCACGGCCTGGCCGATCGGGTGCCGCCGAGCTGCACCGACCAGATCGGGTTGGCCGGCGCCGAGGGCTTCCGGGCCAGGTGGAACTCCCGGCACCGGATCGCCGCCGAGTCCGGGCTGCACGTGGCCAGGATCGAGCACCTGCTGCGGCGGTACGGCGGACTGATCGACGAGGTGCTCGAGCTGGTCGCGGCCGACCGGTCGTTGGCCGCCCCGCTGCCGGACGCGGACGACTACCTGGCCGCCGAGATCGTCTACGCCGCGTCGCACGAGGGCGCCAGGCATCTGGACGACGTGCTGACCCGGCGGACCCACATCTCGATCGAGACCTTCGATCGCGGGGTCAGATCCGCACCCCGGGTGGCCGAGCTGCTCGCCCCGGTGCTCGGCTGGACCGCGGACCAGGTCGAGCGGGAGCTCGAGCACTACGCCAAACGGGTGGCGGCCGAGCGTGAGTCGCAGGCCATGCCGGACGACCAGACCGCCGACTCGGCCCGGCTCGGTGCGCCCGAGATCGTCCCGGTCGACTAACTGGCCGGCGCACCCGCGCGCTCTCCCGCGCCGGCTGGTAGTCAGTTCGGGAAACTACGAGGATGTCCGGCCGGCCACGATGACTCCCGTAGTTCCCGACACCAGCTCACCCGTTCGGACCGGCCCGGGTGACCGGTGCGATTCCGTGATCGTCGCAGCGGTAACGTCGGCCGGGTGGACGGCACGGTCGAGATCGAGACCCCGGTCGGGCCGGCCCGGGCGGTGATCGCCGCCGCCGCGGGTCCCGCGGCTGCCGGCCGGGCGCCGACCACACTGGTGCTCGGGCACGGCGCCGGTGGTGGAAGCCAGGCCCCTGACCTGGTAACCCTGGCCCGCCGGCTCCCGGAGCTGGGGATCACGGTGATCCGGGTGGAGCAGCCGTGGCGGGTCGCTGGCAAGAAGGTCGCGCCGCAGACCGCCACGCTGGACCGGGCCTGGAGCGCGGTGCTCGCCGAGCTGGCCGTCGAGGGTCTCCTGGTCGTCGGCGGTCGCAGTGCGGGCGCCAGGGTCGCCTGCCGGACCGCGCTGGCCATCGGCGCGTGCGGGGTGGTCGCGCTGGCCTTTCCGCTGCACCCGCCGGGCCGGCCCGAGCGGTCCAGAGCGGATGAGCTGATCAACGCCGGGGTCCCGACGCTCGTGGTGCAGGGCAGCAGGGACAACTTCGGCGGACCCGGCGAGTTTCCGGCCGGGACCGAGCTTCGGCCGGTCGACGGGGCCGATCACGGATTCCGGATCCCTAAGTCGGCCGAGCTGCCGCAGGCCGCGGCGCTGGCAGCAGTCGCGACCGATGTGGCCGCCTGGATCGAGCGGCTGGCCGGTCCCGGCTGAGCTGGGTAGAGATCGGCGGGAACAAGACCGGTCGAGCTGCCTGTTGTTCTCGGCGACACGGTTACCACCACCTCGGAGGATCACCCTGATGCTCGCCGCGAGCCACCGCAGCTCACCGCTTGACTGGCCCGAGTGGCCGGTCTCCGGCGGCGAGTCGGTATCCTCGCCGGCCGGGAGGGGTAGAACCTCCGGCGTCGAGGAGGTGGGTCCGGTCACCGAGACCGTGCAAGCCCGTGCGGCCAGGTTCGAGCGGGATGCGTTGCCGTATCTCGATCAGCTCTACTCGGCCGCGCTGCGGATGACCCGCAACCCGGCCGACGCCGAAGACCTGGTCCAGGAGACCTACGCCAAGGCCTACGCCTCCTTCCACCAGTTCACCGAGGGCACCAACCTCAAGGCGTGGCTGTACCGGATCCTCACCAACACGTTCATCAACAGCTACCGCAAGCGCCAGCGCGAGCCCCAGCAGGCGGTCACCGAGGAGATCGAGGACTGGCAGCTGACCAGGGCCGAGTCGCATATGTCGACCGGTCTGAAGTCGGCCGAGGCGGAGGCACTCGAGCATCTGCCGGACAGCGACATCAAGGAAGCGCTGCAGGCCATCCCGGAGGACTTCCGGATGGCCGTCTACCTGGCCGACGTCGAGGGCTTCCCCTACAAGGACATCGCCGAGATCATGGGAACGCCGATCGGCACCGTGATGTCCCGGTTGCACCGGGGTCGGCGCCAGCTGCGGGTTCTGCTCGAGGACTACGCCAGAGAGCGTGGCCTGCTGCCGGCACTGGCCGGGAACACTGACTCACCGAAGGGCGCGGGATCATGAGCTGTGGTCGCCCGCACGAGGTCCCGTGCAGCGAGATCCTCGACCAGGTCTACACCTACCTGGACAACGAGATGCCCGATCCGGCCGAGTCCGCGAAGATCAAGGCACACCTCGACGAATGCAGTCCCTGCCTGGACAAGTTCGGCCTGGAGAAGGCGGTCAAGGCCCTGGTGCACCGGTCGTGCGGGTGCGACGACGTGCCGGGCGACCTGCGTGACAAGGTGCTCGAGCGGATCCGGGTGGCCCGCATCGAGCTAGACGCGGAGTCCTGAGCCAGCGGGGATCTTCCCCCGAAACCCACACAAAGCGGTTATCTTCAAAGTCCGGCCCTCACCTCCCAGCACAGGGAAATCGGGGATGCAGATCCGGCGCGAGAACCGCACGGCCCGCAAACCGCCAGCGCTACCCACCGCCGATCGGCTGGCCAGATTCGCTCACGAGATGCGACTGCGGCGACAGGCGCGCTTCGGTGCGTTGCCGCGACCGTTGCGCGATCCGCACCGCCGCCGCCACCCCGTCCGGCGTGATCCGGCCGCGCCGGCAGACAAGCGGGTCGTCGGCCCCCCGGCGCACTTGCGGGCCGGCCGGGCGATGCTGCGCTCGGTTCCGTTGGCGGTCGGGCTAGGCACCGCGGTCGTGACCGCTGCAGGTCTGGCCGCCGAGGCGCCGAACATCGGCACCGGGATCCGGATCGGGTTGACCGTCGTCGCCGCCTGCCTGGCCGGTGGCGTGGCCGCGGTGCCGGAGCTGGTCTTCGCCCGGGCGATGCGCCGGGAACGGGAATCCGCCGAGTCGACCGCCGGATCGGCACCGGTCGGCTGGCCCGGCGACGAAGTTCCCAACCAGTTACCACCGTCCACCCGGCACTTCATCGGGCGCGCCGACGTGCTGGCCGAGCTCACCGAGTTGCTTCGCCGGCCCGACCCGATCGCGGCGACCGTGGTCGCCATCTACGGCAAGGGCGGCGTCGGCAAAACCGTGCTCGCCGTGCGGGTGGCGCACGCGGTGGTGGACAGCTTCCCGGCCGAGAAGCTCGTGGTCGTGCTGCGTGGTCCGCAGGGCGAACCGATCCCGCCGGACGAGGCGGTGACCGTGCTGCTCAGCGATCTGGGCGTGGAGGAACCGGCGATCCCGACCCGGTTCGAGGACCGGTTGCGGCTCTACAACGCCCGGATGGCCGGCCGTCGGGCGCTCCTGCTGCTCGACAACGCCGTCGACGAGGCGCAGGTTAGGCCGCTGATCCCGAACTCGCCCGACTGTGCGGTGCTGGTGACCAGCCGGCGCCCGCTGGAGGGTCTGGTGGATGCCAGGCACGTCGGCCTCGACGTCATCTCCGAGGACGAGGCGATCCAGCTGCTGGGCTCCATCGTCGACGCCGGCCGGGTCGGCGCCGAGCCGGAGGCCGCCCGAGCCATCGTGCGGCTGGCCGGATCACTGCCGCTGACGGTGGCGATCGCCGGAGCCAAGCTGGTGGCCAGGCCGCACTGGCGGCTGGCCACGCTGGCCGAGCGGCTGCGGGACAACCAGCGCCGGCTGTCCGAGCTGCAGGCCGGGGACGTGGACTTCCGCGCCTGCGTCGGGCTGAGCTACTCCGACATCGGTCCGGAACAGCGCCGGGCGTTCCGGCTGCTGGGCATCGTGCGGGCGGCCACGTTCCGGTCCTGGACCCTGGCGCCGCTGCTCGACGTCGACCTCACCACCGCGGACTGGCTGGCCGACGAGCTGGTCAGGGCGCAGCTGCTCGAGCCAGGCCCGGTCGAGGACCGGGGCCTGCCACGGTTCCGGCAGCACGACCTGATCAGGGACTTCGCCGGCGAGCGGGCCGGCGCCGAGGAGCCGGAAACGGAGCGGCGGGCCGCGCTGCGCCGGTTGTTCGGCGCCTACCTCGCGCTCGCCGAGTGCGCCTGCCAGGCCGACGAGCACGCGGTCGCCAGCGCCGGACCGGCGGTGGCGGAGAAGCTCGACGCGGTCCGGGCGCCGCGCTGGCGCACCGACGACCCCGAGTTCGCCCGGTTGTCCCAGCTCGACCCGGACGACTGGTACGTCTGGGAATGCCGTCCGATCGCGCGCGCCGTCCGGCAGGCTCACCAGGAGCGGATGTGGGACCTGGCCTGGGAGCTCGCGGTCCGGATCGGTATGCACGTGGACCGGCTGTGCGGGTTCTGGAACCGCTGGGAGGAGACGTTCGAGCTGGCCCTGGACGCCGCGCACCGGGCGGCGAACCGCTACGGCCAGGCCGCGCTGCGGCACGCGCTCGGCGAGTACCTGGTCCAGCGCGACCGGTTCACCGAGGCGGAGATCGAGTTCCAGCGGTCCGCGGCGATGTTCGTGGAGATCGGCGATCAGGCCGGTCAGGCCAAGGCGCTCATCTCGCTCGGCGAGACCCGCCGGCTGCTCGGCGGGTTCCGGTCCGCCGAGGAGGCCCTGAACCGGGCCCTGGAGCTGGCCAGGGAGCACGGCGACCGCTGGCTGGAGGCCGGCGCCTGGCGCGGTCTGGGCGGGGCCAACCGCACGTTGCGCCGGTTGTCCGCGGCCGAGCATTGTCACCGCCAGGCGCTGAACCTCTACCACGAGCTCGGCGCGCGCTCCGAGGAAGGCCGCACGCTGCGCCGGTTGGCCGGTGACCTGCGGATGTGGCACCGGCTGGCGGAGGCCGAGCAGCACGCGGCCAAGGCCATCGAGATCGTGGCCGGAACCGGCCATCCGAACTCGCTGGCGCGGTGCTGGCTGACGTACGGCCAGGTCCGGCTGAGCCAGGGTCACTACCGGGATGCGAATACCTACATCGACAAAGCGATTACGGTCTTCGAGGAGTCCGGTGGGCTCGGCCTGGTGGCCGAGGCGGCCCGGGCGAAGGCGCAGGTCCGGCTCGCCGAGGGCGAGCCCGACGACGCCAGCGAGTGGATGGAGCGCGGGCTGGCCATCCGGGTCGAGCTCGGTCAGCGGTTCGCCCAGGCCCGCGGTCTGCGCACGCTAGGCGAGATCCGCGCGGCTCAGGGCCGTTACCCGGAGGCCGACAGCCTGCTGACCGAGGCGGCGCAGTTGCTGGCCGAGTACGGCGACGAGTGGGGGAGCGCGGATGCGCTGCGGGTGCTGGCCGATGTGCATGCCGAGCTCGGCCGGTGGTCGCAGGCGGATACGGCACTCACCGAAGCGGTGCGCATCTTCGCCAGGTTCGGCGATCGGCGCTGCGAGACCGAGTCGCTGATCGAGCAGGCCCGGCTCTACGAGCGCACCGGGGACCGGGAGAAGGCTCGGGCCCGCTACGCGCAAGCGCACGAGCGGGCCCGGACCCTGCGGTCGGCCGAGACCGACCCGGTGGTCAGCTCGCCGTCAATCGACCGGCCAGCGTAGATCGACTAGGCCGTCCGCGCCCCGGTCTGGGCGTGCCTGGGGTCACGTGTTGGGGCGCTTTCCGTGGTTCGCCCGCTTGCGGGCACGGGCACGACGACGGCGGGCACGCTTGGCCATGGTTGCTCCTGGTGGGTGATTGATTACGGAGAGTATCTCACGGAGAGCTACCGGCCCTGCAGAATCGACTTTGCTGCTCAACACGCAGACAAAAAGCCGCAAAGCATGCTTCACACAGGGTGAAATGGGGGAGTAATGCCTACAGGTCCTAACTCTGCGTGTTCGAGAGACTCCTTGACGCAGGGGGAGGTGCCCACCTTCACTCGATAGCACCGCCGCCAGGTGGAGCACGATCGGAAGAGAGGGGAGCCGTGAAGAAGATCGTGACGCTGGTCGAGCAGATCCTTGACTCGTCCACGCCAACGCGTTGGCAGTGACTAGGCCAGGCGTAGGTCGTTGGGCGGCACGGGGGCGTGGTGGGCTCAGTCCGGAACGTGTGGTGGCGACTCCGTACTGCAGCCCCGACAACTCATTGGTTCGGCAGCTGCGGGGAGGTTAGTCGTGGCACTTGCCCACTGGAGGTGGGACTGACCCCGGTCGGTGTCCCCCCGAATACGACGTCCCGAGAAGCGTCAGAGCCGTCGTTGTCGCGATTGATCGGTGCATCCATCGCGAGACGGCTGCGAATGGCGCTTCTCGGTCTTATGCTCACAAGCTGAGGCGGACGCGGACGAGGAGTCGTATGCACGCGATGCCGGCACCGGCACGGGCGTACGTGGCGTTCGTGGCGCTGGCCGCATTTGCCCTCATAGTGCCGCTGGCGTGGGCGACCGTCGACGTCGTCACGCTGGTCGCGCTTGCCGCGATCTCGATCGTGGCCGAGTCGGTGGCGCTGCGGGTGGCCAAGCACATCGTGGCCTCGATCGGGTTCCCGATCGCGCTGGCCGGCGTGCTGCTGCTCCCGCCCAGCGGCGCGGCGCTGATCGTGCTGCTCACCGCGTTCTCGGTGCAGCCGGCCGGGCGGTCCTGGATCAAAGCCGTGTTCAACGGCACGATGCTGTCCTGCTCGGCCGCCGCGGCCGGCTACGTCTACCTGCTGGCCGGTGGCTCGCACCAGCTGCAGGTAGCCGACTTTCCCGCGGTGCTGCTGCCCGCGCTGCTGGCCGCGGTGGTCTACTGCGTGGTCAACGGGCTGCTTCTGGCCGGCATCATCCGGCTGACCGAGGGCGTGTCGCTGGTCACCGTGTGGCGCACCACGTTCGCCAAGTCGATCGCCGCTTATCTCGGCTACGGCCTGTTCGGGCTGATGATGGCGGCCCTGTGGCACACCCCGGGTGGCTGGGTGTCGGCGCTGCTGATCCTGCTCCCGCTGCACGTGTCCCGGTGGGTGTTCGCCCAGTACGCCAGGCAGCAGGAGGCCTACGACGCCACCGTGCGCGCGTTGGTCCAGGCGGTGGAGACCAAAGACTACTACACCCGCGGGCACAGCGAGCGGGTGGCCAGGGCCGCCGAGATGATGGCCCGGGTGCTCGGTCTGCGCGAGGAGCGGGTGGACTCCCTGAAGTACGCCGGAATCCTGCACGACGTCGGCAAGCTCGGCGTGCCGACCCGGGTGTTGCAGAAGGCCGAGGCGCTCACCGAGTCCGAGTTCGCCTCGATCCAGCTGCATCCGGTGCGCGGTCTGGAGATGGTGCGCGGCATCCGGTTCCTCCGCGAGGCGTACGACGGGATCCTGCACCACCACGAGCGGATGGACGGACGCGGCTACCCGGCCGGGCTGCGCGGGCACGACATTCCCGAGTTCGCCCGGATCATCGCGGTGGCCGACGCGTTCGACTCGATGACCTCGACCCGGTCCTACCGGCACGCGCGTTCGGTCGAGGAGGCACTGGGCGAGCTCGGCCGCTGCGCCGGCGTGCAGTTCGACCCGGTCATGGTGGAAGCGCTGGAGACCGCGGTCGGCCGGCAGGGCTGGGTCAGGGCCGAGCCGCAACCGGCGCCCGATCCGAGCGTGGCGGGTTGGCCCAGGTACGACCACGACGACCCGACCACGCAGATCCCGGTGGTCCGGGTCGGCGCCGAGTCGGATGAGACCGACGGCCACGCTAGGCACGCCAGCCGGCTCGCGGCCCGGCCGAGGGACCTGCGATGAGCATCCGCACGGCGGCGGTGCCGCAACCCCCTGCGGTGACGTTGCTCGCGGCCGCCGCCGGGATCACCGTGACGGTGGCGATGGCGGCCACCACCCAGCGCGGCGTGCACGACTACGGGGTCGCGTTCGCGTTCGCGGTGTTCATCGCGTTCGGCGAGCTGATCCGGGTCACGCTGCCCGGTGAGCGCGAGGCCGCGCCACTGGGGATGGCCGGTGCGCTGGCCTACGCGGTGCTGCCCGCGGTCGGCACCGAGCCGGCGATGCACGGCGCGCTGCAGGTCATCGCGGTCACCGCGGTCGCGGTGATGGTCGGGTTGCTGCCGCACGCGGTGGCCGGCCGGGCCCCAAGCATGGACTACCTGGCCCGCCGGATGCTCACGGTCGCGTTCGCGGCCATCCTGTTCCGCCCGCTGTTCACCTCGCAGAGCGGGCTGGCCGACGATCCGTTGCTGGTCACCGCACTGATGGTCGGCGTCGTGCTGATCGCCGGCGGGTGCGACGCGGCGCTGGCCGCGCTGGTCAGGGCCGCGCACACCGGCGCGCCCTACCGGCTGGTGCTGCTCAACGAGCTGCACGCGCTGGCCGGGATCGGCTCGGCGATCGGCGCCACCGGCATGCTGATCGCGCTGGCCACCGGCGTGATGAAGCTCTGGGCGATCCCGATCTTCTGCATCCCGCTGCTGCTCGCCCAGTTCTCGTTCCGCCGCTACGCCTCGATCCGGGCGACCTACCTGCAGACCATCCGAGCACTGTCCCGGATCACCGAGGTCGGCGGCTACACCGAGCCGGGGCACGCCCGCCGGGTGAGCCGGCTGGCTCTCGCGGTCGGCCGCGAGCTCGGGATGAACGACCGCGCGCTGCTCGACCTCGAGTACGCCGCGCTGATGCACGACCTGGGCCAGCTGTCCCTGACCGACCCGATCCCGGGCGGTGCGACCGTGATGTGCTCACCGCGGCAGCAGCGCCGGATCGCCGAGCTCGGTGCTGAGGTGATCCGGGAGACCCGCGCGATGGACAGCGTGGCCGAGATCGTGGCCGCGCAGACCGCGCCGTACCGGCGCTCGGACGGCCTGATCGATCCCTCGGTGCCCACCGCGAGCCGCATCATCAAGGTGGCCAACGCCTACGACGATTTGGTCAGCGGCTCGCCCGACCCGGCGCGGCAGGAACAGGCCCTGAGCCGGCTGCATCTCGGCACGGTCTACGAGTACGACCCGCGGGTGGTGGACTCCCTGGCCGGGATCGTCGACCGGGCCGCGTACGTGGTGCTCTGAACCGGTCCCGGACCGTTGGGCCGGCCACCCGTCCCGGTGCCCATTCCGGTGCGCAAACCGGCGTGGACGAACAACCCGACCCCGGCAGCGATCAGCAGGTCGCCCACGCTGACCACCTCGGCCCGCAGCGGTAGCGGGATCGGGATGACGTCCCCGAGCCAGTCCAGGGTGGTGTCCGGACCGGCCCAGGCGTGCCGCGGGTCGTCCGGCCAGGGCCGGTCGAGCTCGGCCCGCAGCGCCCCGTCGCTGACCGGCGCCTGCACCGCTCGGACCGCGCCGATGGCCACTGGCATCGCCCCGTTCACGGTGATGACCAGAGCGTTCGCGGCCACACCGAGCGCGGCCAGGGCCACCCCCGGCAGCCACAGGTTGGCGGTGAGGAACGGCGCAAGCAGGCCGTAGCCGAGCGCGGTCCCGATCGCTACCGCGACGATCGCCAGCGCCGAGTAGTCCACCCGCGGATCGTCGAGCGCGACCGCGAACGCCATGCTCAGCGCGACCGCGAGCTGGCAGCCGGAGGCCGCGAGCAGCCAGCCGGTCCGGCGCAGCCGCAGCTTGCCCAACCGGAAAATCCGGCCGCCGTTCAGGTGGCCGGCGATCCCCGCCAGCAGGACGGTGTACAGAGCCAGCCCCACGCCTCGCTAGTCTCACCAGGATCGGGCCGGGTT